>RFPF01000017.1 GCA_009926295.1 Planctomycetia bacterium | reverse complement strand
CGGCCGCCATGGCGGCCGACACCAGCACGGCGACTCCCACGAGGGCCGTCGCGCCGGCCGCCGGCCTCATATCGCCTCGGGGCTCGCGGCGGTGCGGCCGCCCGCACCCCGGAGTCCGCCGCCCCACTCGAGCTTGTCACGCAACGTGCGGTAGTAGCCCTGGTGCCCCGTCTCCACGAGCGTGAATCGCGGCCGTGCCCGCCGGACCGAGACGCGGTCGCCGGGAAGGAGGCTGGTGACGACGCGGCCGTCGACCACGCAGGCGGAGCCCGCGTTGGGCCTCGGCACGACGAGCTCGTAGGCCCGGCTCGCCGAATCGACCACGGTGCGATTCGTGAGCGTGTGGGGGTTGAGCGGCGTGAATACGAACGCATCGAGGTCCTTGCGCACGATCGGGCCGCCGGCGGAAAGGTTGTAGGCGGTCGAGCCGACGGGCGTGCTCACGATCAGTCCGTCAGCCCGATAGGTGGTGGCGAACTCCCCGTCGACGTGCAGGTCGATCTCGATCATCGTGAACGGCGGTCCCGCCAGCAGAGAGGTTTCGTTGAGGCCGAGTTCCAGCTGGATCACGTGGCCGCCCCGCCTCACCTCGCACTCGAACATCAGGTGGTCGACGTGCGTGAATCGTCCGGTCGCGATGGCATCGAGCGCCGCGTCGGCCCGGTCGGGAGCGCAGGCGGCGAGGAAGCCGAGCGTCCCCAGGTTCACCCCGAGCACGGGCACCTGCTCGTAGCCCATCCAGCGGGCAGTCCGCAGGATCGACCCGTCGCCGCCGAGGACGACCACGAGGTCGACGCCGCCGCTGGTCGTCGCCGCAAAGCCGCCCTGCCCCCAGGCGTCGCGGGTCGCGAGCCGCACGGCGGCCATGTGGCCTCCCTCGGAGAGCCGTCGTTCGAGCCGGCGCGCCTCGGCATCGACGTCGGCGTTGCCGGCGGGTCCGACGATCACGACGCGCAGGGCCGCCGGTGCCGGCTGTCCGGGGCGGAGCCGTGACCGGGTGTCGGCGGTTGACGCAGCGGTCATGGGCAGGGAGTGTTCGTCGGAGCCGCGTGCGACAGCGGCCGGCAGGAACGCGCCAGGCCGCGGCACGCGTTCGCGATGCCCGTGGCATCGAGACCCAATTCGGCGAGCAACTCGCCCCGCTCTCCGTGCTCCACGAAGCGGTCCGGCAGTCCGAGACGCACGACGGGGCCGCAGGCGATGCGGGCGTCGGACACCGCCTCGAGCACCGCGCTGCCGAAGCCGGTCGGCAGGGCGTTCTCCTCGACGGTCACGACCCACGGCGCCGCCTCGATCCGTTCGAGCAGGCTCTTCGTGTCGAGCGGCTTGACGAATCGCGCATTCACGACACCGACCTCGAGGCCCTCGTCGCGCAGCATCCGCGCCGCCTCGAGAGCCCCGCCGAGGAGCGTGCCACACGCCAGGATCAGGCCGTCGGAACCCTCCACCAGCTGCTCGGCGCGGCCCACCTCGATCGGGGCCCGCGGGCCCTCGAGACGTTCGACCGCCGTCTTGGGGTAGCGGATCGCCACCGGCCCGGGCTGCTCGAGTGCCCAGTCGAGCATGGCGACGAGGTCGTGCTCGTCGCCGGGGGAGAGCACCGTCATGTTCGGGAACAGCCGCATGTAGCCGAGGTCGAAGGCGCCGTGGTGCGTCGGCCCGTCGGGCCCCGTGAGCCCCGCCCGGTCGAGCATGAAGACGACCGGGAGATTCTGGAGGCACACTTCCTGGAACACCTGGTCGAACGACCGCTGGAGGAACGTGCTGTAGATGTCGACGATCGGCCGGCAGCCGGTCTTCGCCTGCCCGGCGGCGAATGCCACGGCGTGGGACTCGCAGATGCCGACATCGAAGAACCGGTCGGGAAACTCCTCGCGCACCGGCTCGAGCTTGTTGCCCTGGCACATCGCCGCGGTGAGCACGGTGACCCTCGGATCTCGTCGCAGGCATGCGCCGATCGCGGCGCTCGCAACGTCGGTGTAGGCCTTGGCCGACGACTTCTTGATCGCCACGATGCAGTCGTCGTCGTCGCACTCGAACGGCGCGGGGGTGTGAAAGAAGACGGGGTCAGCCTCCGCAGGCCTGAAACCGTGCCCCTTCTCGGTGAGCACGTGGAGGAGAACGGGCCCCTCCTCGTCCTTGACGAGTTCGAGGTACCGAATGAGGTTCGGCAGCGAATGCCCCTCCACGGGGCCGAAGTACCGCACCCCCAACGCCTCGAAGAGCATGCCGCCGTGGAGCGTGTTCTTGATGGAGTCCTTCACGGTGCCCAGCATCCGCTCCATCTGCTCGCCCACCATCGGCATGCCCTTGATGAACTCGCCGGCCTGCTGCTTGAGCCCCCGGTACCAGGGGTTGGTGCGGATCGTGTCGAGGTATTCGGCGAGACCTCCGACCCGGGGGCAGATCGACATCTTGTTGTCGTTCAGGATCACGAGCAGCCGCTTCTTGAGGAAGCCCGCGTTGTTGAGCGCCTCGAACACGATGCCGGAGGGGAGGGCGCCGTCGCCGATCACCGCGACCGAGTGCCGGTCGGCCTGCCCGAGCAGTGCGTCGCCGCTGGCCAGCCCGAGGGCCGTCGACACGCTCGAGCCGGCATGCCCCGTCATGAACAGGTCGTACGGGCTCTCGTCGGGGTTGGGATAGCCCATCAGGCCGCCCCGCGTGCGGATCGTGCCGAACCGCCCGAACCGCCCCGTGACGAGCTTGTGGGGATAGATCTGGTGACCGGTGTCCCAGATGAGGCGGTCGCGGCTGAAGTCGAAGACGCGGTGCAGGGCCAGGCACAGCTCGACCACGCCGAGGTTCGACGCGAAGTGCGCCGTGCGGGTCGCCGCCACTTCGGTGAGGGCCCGGCGCATCTCGGCCGCGAGCTGCTCGAGCTGCTCCAGCGAAAGTGACGCGAGGTCCCGCGGAGAGATTATGGAGGGAAGGATCTCGGCCATGAGGGGGTAAGGTTCTCCGCGTCGCTCGGCTGCTTCAATGATCCCGGGCGACGATCCAGAGTGCCAGCGCCTCGAGCGCCGCGGCCCCGCCGCCGAGGCCCGCCACGGCCGCCGCCGCCTCGGCGCCGAGCGATCGGGCGCGGGCGCGGCTCTCCTCCCGGCCGACGATCGTGGGGAACGTAAGCTTGCCGCGGCCGGCGTCCTTGCCCGCCCGCTTGCCCATCGTCGCCTCGTCCCCCTCGGCGTCGAGGAGGTCGTCGGCGATCTGGAAGGCGAGCCCGAAGCCGCGGCCGTAGGCGGCGAGCGCCGCCAGCTGCGCGGCCGATGCGCCCGCGGACAGGCCGCCCAGCTCGAGCGCGGCGAGGAATAGCGCACCGGTCTTGCGGCGGTGGATCCGCTCGAGCCACGCCACCTGCGCGTCGGCCGCCGCCCGTTCCATGCTGGCGATCCAGCCGCGCTCGGCGGCGAGGTCGTCGGCCTGGCCGCCCACCAATGCTTCGGGACCGGCCGCGCGGGCCAGCACGAGGCATCCGCGGGCCGCCGCCGCCGGGGGCATGTCACGTGCCAGCGTCTCGAAGGCGAGCGCCTGGAGGGCGTCACCACAGAGGATCGCCGTCGCCTCGTCGAACGCCCTGTGGCAGGTCGGGCGGCCACGCCGCAGATCGTCGTCGTCCATGGCTGGCAGATCGTCATGGACGAGCGAATAGGCATGGATCATTTCGACGGCGACGGCCGCGGCCGCGGCGTCTGTCCAGCGTCCACCGCAAGCCTCGGCCGACCACAGCACCAGCGCCGGCCTCAGCCGCTTCCCGGGCGCCAGCAGCGAGTGCCGCATCGCCTCCACCAGCCGTGGGGCGGCCTCGGAGGAGAGATCGAGCGCCGCCTCGAGCCGGGGATCGATGAAGGCCCTCACCTCATCGAGCGACCGCGTGATCGGCCGCGCCTGGGAAGAGGACATGTCGGCCCCGACGGGGATGGGCAGGGTGCCGGAGTCCGCACGGGCAGGGGATACCGAGCAGCCTGCCATGATCGGACCCCCGCACGGGACGAAAACGACGCCTGAAAGGTTTTAGCCGGCGCCCGAGGGATCGTCCATCCCGGGCAGGGTTTGCGGCCGGCTCGTCCGGCGCTGCGCGGCTGCCCGCGAGGCGGGCCGGCGTCCGACCTTGTCGCCGTCGTCCGCAGCGGCCCGGCCCTCGACGGACTCGTCGCCGGAGGGCGCCCCTGCCAGCGGAGCCGTGACCGGCCGGCCGTCGTCACCCACGGCGGTGAGCACCCGGATGCGTTCCTCCGCGCGGGCCAGCTCCTCGTGAAGCCCGCGCAGGATCGTCACGCCGCGCTCGTACGCCGCGATCGACTCGGAGAGACCGAGCGCGCCGCCCTCGAGACGGCCGACGAGATCGGCGAGTTGGGCGAGCCCCTCCTCGAACGAGAGCGGCTGCGGTGGGGGCCCGGCTTCGGCCGTGGAGGGCGGCTCATCGCGATGCGGCATGATGCGGGGTCCTTTCCTGGATGAGGGCGGGAGTGCGGTCGGTCGCGGTGACCGTGCTGGTGAGCCGGCCGTCGGCGAGTTGCGTCACGATTCGGGCCCCGGCCGCGACGGCCTCGATCGACCGCAGCGGGGCCGCGTCGTCGGCAGCCGTGGTCACCGAGTAGCCGCGTGCCAGCAGCTTCAGGGGGCTGCCCGCCTCGAGCCGGCCCGCGCCGGCCTGCAGGCGTTCCGCCGCACGTTCGCACGCCAGCCGCGCCGCACGGCCGAGCCGCGCGGCCCTGTCGGCCACGAGGCCGCGCCGGTCGACGACGAGCCGCGCCGGATCCGAGAGGATGCGGCCCCGCGCGAACTGCCCGAGCCGTTCACTCGCCAGCTCGACGCGGCGAGCGAGTCCCGTTGCGAGCCGTTCCCGGAGGCCCGCGATCGTCGCCTCGATCTGTGATCCGTCGGGGGCGATGCGCACGGCCGCGTCCGTCGGCGTGAGGGCCCGCACGTCGGCCGCGAGGTCGCACAATGAAACGTCGATCTCGTGGCCGACGCCCGACACCACCGGCACCGGCGACCGCGCGACTGCGCGGACCGCGGCCTCCTCGTTGAAGGCCCACAGGTCCTCGAGACTGCCGCCTCCGCGCACCAGCGCGATGACGTCGACGGGGGGCGCGATCCGGCCCGCCAGCGCGAGCGCCGCGGCGATCTCCTCCGCGGCACCGGCTCCCTGGACCCGCGTGGGCACCACGAACAGCTCGCAGGCCCGCCAGCGCGCACGAAACGTCTCGAGAAAGTCGGCGATGGCCGCCCCGGTCGGGCTGGTGACCACCGCGACGCGTCGCGGGAACGCGGGCAGCCGCCGCTTCCGTGCCGGGGAGAAGAGCCCCTCGCGCTCCAGTTCCGCGTGGAGCTTTCGCAGCCGCGCCTCGAGGGCGCCTGTGCCCACGGCGTGGAGCCTGTCGATCGTGAGCTGGTAGGTGCCGCGGGGCGGATACACCTCGAGGCGTCCGTGGCAGAGCACCTCGAGGCCGTCGGCCGGCTCGATCGCGAGCGTCGGCACCGCGCCGCGCCACACGACTGCCTTGAGCGTGGCGCCGTCGTCCTTGAGCGACAGGTAGAGGTGGCCCGACGAGGCCCGCACGAGGCCGGACACCTCGCCCGCCACCCAGATGTCGCCGAAGCCGGTCTCGATCACCTGCTTGACGCGGGCGGTGACCTCTGAAACGCTCATGGCCTCGGGAGGCCGGTCGTCCGCGACGCTTCGTCGGCGATCGTGCATGGTCAGAGTCTAGCAGTTTCAGGGCAGCATTCCGCATGGCCAGCGATCCGTCGGCGTCGACATCTCCGGCCGCGGGCCCGCCACGAAGCGCGCTTTTGGTCATCTTCCTCACGGTCTTCATCGACCTGCTCGGATTCGGGATCGTGCTGCCGGTGATGCCTCGGCAGGCCGAGCCCTACCTCACGGCGCTCGATCTCTCGCCGGTCGCCGGGGGCGTCGTCATCGGGCTCTTGTTCTCCGTGTTCTCACTGATGCAGTTCCTCTTCAGCCCGCTCTGGGGCCGTCTCTCCGACCGGGTGGGCCGGCGGCCGATGCTGATCCTGAGCCTGGCGGGATCGGTGGTCTTCTACGCCCTGTACGGCTACGCGGTGACCGTGCCGACCGATCCGGTGCCGTCACGGGAGATGGCGGCCGTGGCGATCGGCCTGATGCTGCTCGCCAGGATCGGGGCCGGCATCGCAGGCGCGAGCGTGGGTACGGCCGCCGCCGTGATCGCCGACTGCACGACTCCGGAGAATCGGGCCCGCGGCATGGCTCTGATCGGGATCGCATTCGGCGCGGGCTTCACGCTCGGACCACTGATCGCCTACTTCGGCCTCGCGCTTTTCGCCAGCCAGCCGTGGGGCGTCGGGGCGCTGGCCTCGCTGCTCTCCTTCGTGGCACTCGTGATCGCCGTCGCAGTGTTCCGCGAGACTCGCCGGTCCGACTCCCGGGCTGCGAAGGATTTTTTCAGCCTCTCGCGCACCGCGGGCGTGCTCGCCCTGCCCGCCGTCGGGGCCCTCGTGCTCGTCTATTTCCTGTCGATATTCGCCTTCGCCAACTTCGAGGCCACGCTCGCGCGGTTCACGAAGGAGGGCTTCGGGATGACCGACGACGACAACTTTCTCGTGTTCGCCGCGATCGGTGCCGTGTTGATGGTGGCCGGCGGCCTCTACCGCCCGCTGGCGAAGCGGCTGCCCGAGACGCGGCTGCTGGCCGGGGGCCTGGGCGTGTTGATCATGGGACTCGCCGCGATCGGGATCGTGGCCTGGCTCGTGCACCGCGATCTGGTGGGTGGCGTGGCCGCGTCGCCGGCGCTGCGCTGGCTGTTCTACGCGGCGTCGGCCGCCGCGGTGGCCGGCTTCGCCTTCGTGAATCCGTCGGTCTCGGCGCTGATCTCGAAGCGGTCCGATCCGGCGCGGCAGGGGGAGGTGCTGGGCGTGAACCAGTCGTTCGCGTCACTGGGCCGGATCCTCGGTCCCTTCGCCGGGTCGCTCCTGTTCGCAGTCCATCCTTCGCGCACGCTCCCCTATGCGGTCGCCGTCGCCACGCTCCTCTTCGTGGCCACGCTCCTGCCGCGGATCTCGGCGGGCGAGGGGCGACCGTGATGCGTCGCCTGCCGCTGCCCGTCGTGCGGCGGCCCGATGCGCCGCTCGAGCCACGGGCCGACCTCGTCGGCCGGTTGCCGAGGGGCAGCGGTGTGGTGGTCGTGGGGCACGGCACTGCCGATCCCGTGGGGGCTGAGGAGACGCGGTCGGTCGGGCGGCTGGTGGCGCAACTCCTGCCTGGCGTGCCGGTGGAGGTCGGATTCCTGGAGGTGATCGGGCCCTCAATCGGCGACGCGCTCGCGGCGCTCGCCGCCCGCGGCTGCACCGCGGCGATCGCCGCTCCGCTCCTCCTGTTCACCGCCGGCCACGCCCGCCACGACATCCCCGAGGCACTCGCCGCGGGCGGCCGGGCCGTGGGGGTAGCCATCCGGCAGGCCGCGGCGATCGGCTGCCATCCCCAGGTCGTCAGGCTCGCGAGGCGGCGGCGGCGCGAGGCCGTGCGCGGACTCGAGCCTGTTGCCGCGGCGGCCACGACGCTCGTGATGGTCGGACGAGGGTCGAGCGACCCCCTCGCCACGAGGCAGTTGCTCGAGTTCACGGCTGCGACCTGCGCAGAGGTCGGAGCCTGCCCGCGCGACGTGGAGTGCACGCGGATCGGCCTGGGGTTCGTCGCCGCGGCACGGCCCGGGCTCGCCGCCGCCCTCGACGCGGCTGCCGCGCCGGACGTGCTCCGGGTCGTCGTGCAGCCGCACCTGCTCTTCCGTGGCCACGTGGAAGACCAGGTGTCCACCGCGGTGGCGTCGGCCCGGGAGCGTCATCCGGCGATGGAGTGGGTCGTCGCGCGGCGGCTCGGCGCGGAGCCCGAAGTCGCCGCGGCGCTCGTGGATCGCGTGGCCGCCGCGGTCTGACCCGGCCCGGCTCCCCGGGCGCCGTCGATTCCCGCGGCAAACCACATCTCGCCACGGACGTGATGAACTGGCACAATGCAGTCGATCAAGGATCTGGAGCCTCGCAAGGGATGCATTCATGACGACCGGCACGCGCTCGAATCACGGCCTCTCAGCATCGCTTTGCCGGCGGATCGAGCCTCTGGTGGCGCTGTGTGCCCTCCTCGGGACGGCGCCGGTCCGGGCCGAGCAGCCTCCGATCGCGGCGCAGGGGCCTGCGGCTGCAGCCGCCACCCAGCAGCCTGCCGCCAAGCCCGGCCCCAACGACCGCCAGATCACGCTCGCCGTGCGAAGTTATCTCGAGCGCGAGCACTTCACCCGGCGTCCGATCGACGACGAGATCGCCCGACGCTGGTTCGGGATCTTCCTCGAGGCGCTCGACCCGATGAAGGTCTACTTTCTGCAGAGCGACGTCGACGCCTTCATGCAGAAGCGGGAATCCCTCGATGATCTCGTGAAGCGGGGCGATGTGAGCTTCGCGTACGACGTCTACGGCCGCTTCCTCGAACGGGTCGACGCCCGGCTGCCGCTGATCGAGAAATTGATCGCGGCGCCCCAGGACTTCTCGAAGCAGGAGACGATCGTCGTCGACCGCGACGACACGAAATGGGCAGCGAGCGAGGCCGACGCGGAGGACCTCTGGCGAAAGCGGATCAAGTACGACCTCCTCGTGCAGAAGATGGAGAAGACGCCCCCGGAGGAGGCCCGGGACAAGCTCGTCCGCCGCTATCGCAGTTTCGCCAAGCGGATGCACCAGATGACGGCCGACGAGCTGCTCGAGACCTACCTCTCCTCGCTCACGAGCAGCCTCGACCCCCACACGAGCTTCATGTCGCCCGGCACGCTGGAGAACTTCGAGATCGGCATGCGGCTCCAACTCGACGGCATCGGTGCGTCGCTCAAGGGCGAGGACGGCTACACCACCGTGGCCGAGCTCGTGCCCGGCGGCGCCGCCGACAAGGACGGCCGTCTCCAGAAGAAGGATCGCGTCGTCGGCGTGGGCCAGGGGAGCGACGGCGAGATCGTCGACGTCGTCGACATGAACCTCAACGAGGTTGTGAAGCTGATCCGCGGCAAGCGCGGCACGATCGTGCGGCTGAAGGTCGTCCCGGTGGGGCAGACGGCCCCAAAGATCTACGACATCACGCGGGCCAAGATCGAGCTCAAGGACAGCGAGGCCCGCGGCGAGGTTATCGAGGAGGGGCGGAAGGCCGACGGGTCGCCCTACCGGATCGGCGTCATCAACCTCCCGAGCTTCTACATGGACATGGCGGGCGCGCGGCAGGGCCAGGCGGAATACAAGAGCAGCACCCGCGACTGCAAGCGGCTGCTCGACGAGTTCAGGCAGAAGGGCGTCGACTGCGTGGTGCTCGACCTCAGGAACAACGGCGGCGGCTCGCTGCCCGAGTCCATCTCTCTCACCGGGCTGTTCATCGACACGGGCCCGGTCGTGCAGATCAAGGACGCCGACAAGCGGGTGCAGCAGTACGACGACGTCGACCCCGGCGTCTCGTGGGACGGGCCGCTCGTGGTGCTGACGAACAAGTTCAGCGCCAGCGCCAGTGAGATCGTGGCCGGCGCGATCCAGGACTACGGGCGTGGGATCGTCGTCGGTGACAGGGCGACCCACGGCAAGGGGACCGTGCAGAGCCTGCTCGACCTCGGCCGGCAGCTGTTTCAGCGGCTGCCGAACGCTCCTTCGCTCGGGGCCATCAAGATCACGATGCAGCAGTTCTACCGCCCCGGCGGTCTGAGCACACAGCTCGAGGGCGTGAAGAGCGACGTCGAGCTGCCGAGCCTCACGACGCACCTCCCGGTAGGAGAGGGAGATCTCGACCATGCGATCGCGTTCGACAAGGTGCCTGCGGCGGCGTTCAAGCCGAGCGGACGCGTCAGTGACGACATGCTGAAGACGCTGCGTGACCGCTCGGCCGCCCGGGTGCGGCAGAGCCCCGACTTCGGGAAGGTGACGAAGGACATCGCCCAGTACGAGAAGCGGAAGAAGGAGAAGACCATCTCGCTCGTCGAGGCGGACTTCGAGCGGCAGTGGAACGAGGGGAAGGCGGCCGACGACGAGGAGAAGAAGCTCGCGGAGGTGGAGGATCCGAAGCGGCCGATCGTGAAGCGAGACTTCTACTTCGACGAGGCGATGAAGGTGACCACCGACTACCTCAACCTGCTCGCAGGCGGCGCCGCCGGTCTCGCCCGCACGACGCCCGCCGCGGAGTAGGAAGGGTTGATCGGGCCGGCTCGTGAAGGCCCGGCTCCGATCCGGCTCGGGCACGTTGGCCGAGGCATGGCGCTTCGAAGCGCGGGCTAGACCAGCGCGTCTATGCCGCGGAAGGAGTCGGGGTAGGCGAGGGCGAGGGGGAATTCGCGGAACAGGAGCGTCGGATCGACGCGTTTGTCGGCGCCGCGGGTGCGCTCGGCCGCCGCATCGAAGGTGGGCGGCGGGCTGCCGGTGCGGGCGGCGAGATGGGCATACCAGTCGCGGCGACGGACCGGCAAGCCGTCCGACACGACGTACAGCCGCCGGGCGCGCGACGCCGCGGCGATGGCGACGACGATCCGCGCGGCGTCGTCGACGTGGATCAGATTGAGCCAGCTGTCGGGGTCGGCCGCGATCGGCCGGCCGGCTTTCAGGTCGTCGAGCCGCGGCAGCCGGCCGGGGCCGTAGAGGCCCGCGAAGCGAAGCGCCGTGCCCCGGTCGCCCGCGCGTTGGTGGAGCAGGGCCTCCGCTTCGAGAAGCACGCGGCCGGCCTCGCGCGCCGGGTGGACGGGGGTCGTCTCGTCCACGACCGCGCCGTCGTCGGTGCCCCAGACTCCCGTCGAACTCGAGAACACCACCCGCGGCGCGTCGCCGAGAGCGTCGAGGACGCGGCCGAGGCCGCCGACGTGCACGTCGCGATACGAATGGCCCGCAGCCCGGTCGAAGCCGACCGCCCAGAAGAGCGTCTCGACGGCGGGCAGGGGGGGCAGGCCGCCGGCGATCGCGACGTCACCGATGAGCGGCTCGATCCCCTCGGCGGCGAGCGCGGCGGCCCGTGTCGGCGAGCGGGTCAGGGCTTGCACGCGGTCGCCGGCCTCGCGCCAGGCACGCGCCACGCGCAGGCCGAGATAGCCGCAACCGATGACGAGTCGCATCGGTGCGGTCATCCGTCGAGGGCTCCGGGCCGGCGGGCCGGCGCTCCCTCCGCCTGCGACTCGAGCCATGCCGTGAGCAGGATCTGGGCCGCGATCGAGTCGGCACGGGCCTTCTTCCGACCGCGCGAGAGCCCGAGCCCCGCGAGTTTTCCAGCCGCTTCGACCGACGTGTATCGCTCGTCGTGAAACGCCACCGGGAGCCCGGTCGTCGCCGCCAGCCATCCACCGAAGCGTTCCACCTCGACCGACATCCGACTGTCGCTGCCGTCGGCGTGCACGGGCAGGCCGACGACGAAGCCGACGAGTTCCTCCTCGGACACCAGCCTGCGAAAGAACGCCGCCTCAGCCGCCGCGTCGGCCGTGGCGGCGTGCTGCGGGAGGGGGCTGGCGATGATCCGCCCCGCGTCGCAGACCGCGATCCCGATCCGCTTGCGGCCGTAGTCGATGCCGGCGATTCGGCCGGCTGGCATGGCGGCCGGGAGGTCGCTCATCGGCTCCCTCGCGCGTCGGCCGACGGGTCGGCGAACCGCCCCGTTTCGAGGAACCTGACGGTAGCCCGCTGCACGGCAGGGTCCTTCATCATCGCCGCATGGTTGACGGGAAGCACCAGAAAATCGTCGGCACCCTCGAGCCGCGTCTCGGCGACGCGGACCACGGCGTCGTCGTCTCCGTCGAGGAGCGGGCTGTAGCCGCGGTCGTCCCCCTTGCCGCCGGCGACGATGCCGAATTCGCACGTGGGCACCGCCAGTGTTCTCGAGATCTCCGGCCAGCGCAGGACCAGATCCTTCGCTGCGCCGTGGGACAATGCCGCGAGCAACCACACCCGGGAGGCCATGCGGGCGAGGTCGGACCCCTGGTTCGGGGCCCCGAGCATGACCATGCGGTGCACTCGGGCGAGATCATCCGCAGGTGCGACGTGCATCCAGCGGCGCACCACGAGATTTCCGAGGCTGTGGCCGACGAAACTGATCCGGTCGGCCCGCGGCATCCCTGCGACGACCCGGCCGAGCGCCGCCCCGTGATCGTCGATGCCGACCCTGTGGCTGGCATAGCCGAAGGAGAGCACCGTGGCATCGAGATGCTCACGCAGGTGATTCACGAGCGGCTGCATCGAGCCACGCCCTTCGCCCAGTCCGTGGAGGACGATCACGGCACTGCCCATGACAGGCGGGATGCGGCCGTCGGCCTCGAGACGCGCGAACTCGGCGATGCATTCTTCCCGGGTTCCTTCGTGGACGCACGAATCCCGTGGATCGAGAATCCGGCAGGAGCCGTCGGCCGGCCGGCGCTGGAGCCGCCAGTCGTGCCGCACGACTTCATCTGACCATTCCAGTGCCTCGGCACGCTGCCGAAGCCTCGCGGCCCAGGCTGCTTCGGCTCCGCCGGCTGGCTCGTCGGCCGGAGCGCGGCCCGTCACGGCCGCCGCGAGCAGGCACGTCGCTACAAATACCCTGTCCAACCGCGCTTCTCCAGTTCGGCCACCACCCTGCGCACCGCCTCCTCGTGGGTGCGGGCCGCCACGAGCGTGGCGTCGGGGGTATGCACCACCAGCATATCCTCGAGCCCCATCGTGACGACCAGGTGGTCGGCGTCGGTGTGGACGATCGTGCGAACCGACTCGATTCCCAGGTGCCTGCCGACGACCGTGTTGCCTTCGGAATCGACGCCACGCTGCCTCGCGACGGCCGACCAGCCGCCGAGGTCGTCCCATGCGAACGGCGCCTCGATCACGACGACGTCGCCGGCATGCTCGAGCACCGCGTAGTCGATCGAAATCCCCCTGATCGCGGCGAACTCGCGGCCGAACACGGTGTCACGGTCGGGCGTCTCCCAGGCCGCGACGATGCGTCTGAGGCGCTCGAGGCACTCCGGCTGCCGAACGGCGAGCGATTCGAGGATCGTGGCTGCCTTCCACACGAAGATGCCGGCATTCCAGAGAAAGTTGCCCGCTGCGAGATACTCGCGGGCGACGCTCGCCGGCGGCTTTTCCTTGAATCTGGAGACACGGCACGCCCGCGCGGCGCCGAGTGGCTGCGCGAGCTGATCACCCGCCTCGATGTAGCCGAAGCTTTCGGCCGGGTAGGTCGGCTTGATGCCGAACGTGACGAGCCGGCCAGGCGACTCTTCCACGAGGGCGGCCGCCTGGAGGATCGCCTCCCGAAACGTGTCCGCCGGCGCGATCACGTGGTCCGAGGGCATCACGGCCATGGTCGCCTCGGGATCGTGCCGCGCCACGAGCAGTGCCGCGAGACCCACGCACGGTGCGGTGTCGCGCTTGCAAGGCTCGCCGACGATCGCCCTCTCGGGCAGCTGCGGCAACTGCCCGCGGACGGCGGGCAGGAGCCGCTCGGACGTCACGACCATCATCCGCTCCGACGGCACGAGCCCGGCGAGTCTCGCGACCGTGTCCTCGAGCAGCGTCTTGTCGCCGGCGAGCGGCAGGAGCTGCTTCGGCAGCGCCGCGCGGCTGGCCGGCCAGAACCGCGTGCCGGACCCGCCGGCCATCACGATCGCGTGCAACATGGTGGAAGTTCCTTTCGGGCGTACTGTAGCACGCGCGGGACAGGCTCCAGTCCGTCCTACGGGCGGCGGATCACGAGCGGCGCTTCGATGTGCGTGCCCGGCGGGAGGGTGGCCGCGATGTCGGAGGCGTCGAGGATCGTGGCTGAGTCGAGTTCGACGTCGACGCCATCGGCCACCGTGACGCCCGCCTCGGAAAGCAGGCGGCGGGCCCGGTCCACGAGGGCGGCGTGGACGTGCTCGGGGGCGTCGGCCGTGGAGCCCGCCGGGTTCTTGAGCGGGGCGAAGCCGTCGCGCGGCTCGATCTCCACGAGGGTCACGCGGTCGGCCTGGGGCATGAGATCGAATATGAAACGCTCGAATTTGATGGCGTTCGGGGCGGCGGGACGCACGAGCACGCCCGAATCGTCGAGGTACGGGACGGCCTTGTGGGCCAGGTGCAGCGGCAGGGAATCGTCGCTGGCCGCGGCCCGGTCGAGGAACGCCTTCGCGAAGCAGTGCACGGCGATCGAACCGGCGTGGAAACGCAGGCGGCCGTCGGGGCGGCGTTCCGCCGCGAGGGCCGGCGACAGGTCGCTGTATTCGACGACGGCGTGTCGTCCGCCCTGTTCGACCACGACGCCGACACGCTCCCCGGGCTCGCGCTTGAGCACCACCTGGGTGGAGAACTCCGCCCGCGAGAGCCCGTGGTAGCCCAGGAATTCGCGATCGAGCGGCAGGGCCAGGGGGTTGTCGACCTGGAAGCTCGCCACGTGCTCCACGCCGTGTCGGCCGAACCACTCGAGGCCTCCGGATTCGGCGAGCGCGACGAGCATGCCACCGTGGCCGTCCGGCGACATCGCGAGGTGGTCGGGCGCGTCGAGGAGGAGGTCACCCGTGGCGGCATCGATCGCAGGCAGGTCGTGCTGGCGGAACACGTGGACGAAGTCCGGGTCGAGGCCGCCGTGGGCGGTCTCGACGAGGAAGCGGCGCGTGTCGGCGTCGGTGGCGGAGCTGGTCATGATCGCCAGCGGCACTGAGCGACCGAACCGCCTGCGGACCGCAGCGAGTTTTCCGAACAGGACGGAGAACAGGCTCGCACGGGAGACCGGACCGACGGGGACGAGCCCCTTCGGCCCGGAGCATCCCAGCCGAGTGCCCTGTCCGCCGGCCACGAGGATCGCCCCGACGGTTCCGGCAGCGAGCATCCCTGCACCCGCGGCGCGGGCCGCGTCGGGCGGAATGGCGTCGGATCCGACCCCGAGCCGCAGGCAGGGGGGCGTCACGGCGGCGGCGAAAGCGGCGTCGACGCCGGCGTTTTCCCGGGCACGGGCCAGGCGTTGCAGCCGGCTGAATTCCTGCCAGTCGATCGCGGCGAGCTGGCCGAGAAGGCGGGACCGCGCGGCGCAGTCGAGTTCCGGCCAAAACCGGAGCACGCGACCCTGACCGGCCAGGGCGAGGGCCTCCGCGAGCGGTGCCGGAACGTCGTCGTGCTGCACCCTCATCCCCGCACCCAGTTCCAGAAGAGCAGGCACAGGAGTGGAAATCCGACGAAGATCACCCCGTAGGTGAAGATCGTCGTCCAGAGATGTTCCGGCCAGCGTGCCATGTGGCGGTGGTGATTCAGGCCGGTGCCTGTGCGACGACGTCGACCGGGATTTCCACGACCTCCTCGGCCGGCTCGTCGAGCCGGCATTCGACGCGCAGGCCCCAAGGCACGATCTCGGCCGCGGTCACGACGGCCTCCACGCCGTCGTAGGCGGTGCTCGCCTCCACCTGGGGTACCTGGCGGAACGAGGGGCAGAATCCGACGTGGCCGTGGGCCATGCGGGATCCGGGAGGCACGGTGAGCGTGAGCGTGCCACGGAGGATGTCCATGCCGTCGAGCTCGTAGCGTTCGAGCCGCTGACGGACGTTGCCCGGGCCGGGCGACGCGACAGACGTCGGGATCCTCGCCCGAGCCGTGGCCGCCGTCCCACCCGGGCCGGGTCGGTGCAGCCATGGACCGACCCCTGCCCGGACCAGGGGCTCGGCGACGAGCGCGCCGCCGAGCGCGGCCGCCGCGACGAACAGCGCCCCGTCGAGGCCGGAGCCGGGGCGCGGCGGAAACGCCAGTGCCGCCAGGGTGAGCAGGTAGCCGGTCCGAGCCACCCCGCGCCATGCCGCCGGAAGCCCCACGCCCCGCACCGCGGCGTCGCAGGAGACCACGAGCACCGCCCCGAGCGCCGCCCCGGCGAACAGGCCGACCAGGCCGACACCCCCGACGGGCCCGAAGCCGCCTCCGGCACGCCGGCACACGAGCACGATCCCGCACAGCGACACCAGCGCCGCCGACAGCGCTCCGGCCGTCGCCACGAGGGATCTCTCGAGCGAATCGCCCGGTTTCGCGGCGGCGGTCGGCCCATCGATGAACACGCGTCGTCAGCCCACGGCGACGCCGGCCCCGGCAGCCTCGGCCAGGGCGGCGGCACGGTCGGTCTTCTCCCAGCTGAAGCCGTCGCGGCCGAAATGTCCGCCGGCGGCCGTGCGGCGGTAGATGGGCCGCCGCAGGTCGAGGTAGTCGATGATGCCGCGCGGTGTGAGCGGGAAGAACTCCCGGACCACCTCGCAGAGCCGCTGGTCTTCAACCCGGCCGGTGCCTTCGGTGTCGACGTGTACGCTCACCGGTTCACTCACGCCGATGGCGTAGGCGAGTTGCACCTCGCAGCGGTCGGCGAGGCCCGCGGCGACGATGTTCTTCGCCACGTGGCGGGCCATGTACGCGGCGCTGCGGTCCACCTTGGTCGGATCCTTGCCCGAAAACGCGCCGCCACCGTGCCGCCCCCATCCACCGTAGGTGTCGACGATGATCTTGCGCCCGGTGAGGCCGCAGTCGCCGTGGGGGCCGCCCACCACGAACCGCCCCGTGGGGTTGATGTGATAGGTGACGTCGCTCGTGTCGAGATCCTTGGGGAGCAGCGGCTTGATGACCTTGTTGACGATGAACGAGCGGATGTCGTCGTTCGAGACGTGCGGCGCGTGCTGCGTCGAAACGACGACCGTGTCCACGCGCACGGGCCGGTGGCCCTCGTATTCGATCGTGACCTGGCTCTTCGAGTCGGGCCGCAGCCAGTCGACCTCGCCCTTCTGCCGGGCCTCGGTGAGCCGGTTGAGGATGCGGTGCGAGAGGGCGATCGGCAGCGGCATCATCTCGGGTGTCTCGTTGCAGGCGTAGCCGAACATCAGGCCCTGGTCGCCGGCGCCGATGTCCTTGCCCTTCGCCTCGTCCTCGTTCACGCCCATCGCAATGTCGCCCGACTGCTTGCCGACGGCCACGAGCACCGAGCAGGTGTCGGCGGCGATGCCCATCTCGTCATCGGTGTAGCCGACCTCGCGGATCACGTTCCGCACCACCTGCTGGTAGTCGATCGTGCCCTTCGAGGTGATCTCGCCGGCGATCACCGCGAGCCCCGTCGTCACCATCGTCTCGCAGGCCACGCGGCTGCGGGGATCCTGCGCGAGGTAGGCGTCGAGCACGCCGTCGGAGATCTGGTCTGCCAGCTTGTCCGGATGGCCCATGCTGACCGACTCACTCGTGAACAGATACTTTCCTTGTGCCACGGCAGTGCCTCTCGCGCTGAAAGAGTGTCGAAGGGAAAAAAGGGCTGGATGGGGTCCGTCGGACCGCCGTCCCGCGAAGGCACGGATTATCGGCGATCGGCCGATGATCGGCAACCGTCAGCCATCGGCGCGGCCCTGCCCGACCAGATCGAGGAGCTGCCGCGCCGTCTTTGCCGTGGCCCCCCGGTGGGACCGCACGGCGGCCGCCGCCCGCGCCCCGAGCGCCCGTGCGAGGGCCGGGTCGGCGAGGCAGCCCCCCACGAAATCGCGGAGCGCCGCGCCGTCCTCGACCACCCGCGCCGCGTCGGCCTCGAGGAGGGCCTGCACTTCGCCGGCGAAGTTTCGGGTGTGCGGACCGAAGCAGACCGCCGCTCCGTAGGCCGCCGGCTCGAGCATGTTCTGGCCGCCACGCCTGCCGTCGAGGCTGCCGCCGACGAATGCGATGGTGGCCGTGCCCCACCACCAGCCGAGTTCGCCCGTGCTGTCGACGAGGAGGACGCGGGCCGCGGGGTCCGCCTCCTCGACTTCGAGGCGGCTGCGACGCTGCCAGCGAACGCCGGCGGCGTCGAGCAGCGCCGCGATCTCGTCGGAACGCTCGACGTGTCGCGGCACGATCACGAGCCGCAGAGTCGGGTGATCCGGCGCGAGCGCGCGGTAGGTGTCGATGGCGAGCGATTCCTCGGGCGCCTGGGTGCTGCCGGCGAGAAACACGGGGTCGTCGGCCGCGAACCCGGCCCGGCGTGCGAGCCGGGTGACCTCGGGGGCGGATCGGTCCCCGCGGACGCCGTCGAATTTCATCGAGCCGACGATCACGACGCGGCGGGCGCCGAGCCCGGCGAAGCGGGCTCCATCCTCGGCGGAACGGGCGGTGACGAGATCGATGCGGCCGAGCATCCGCCGCATGAGAGGGGCGATCCGGGCGTATCCGCCCGCGCTGCGGCCGCTCATCCTCGCGTTGGCCACGACGATCGCGATTCCGCGCCTTTTCGCGCACGCGATCAGGTTCGGCCAGAGCTCGAGCTCGCCGAGCACGAGGAGGTCGGGCCGAACGCGGTCGAGAACGCGGTTGACCGCCCACGTGAAATCGAGCGGGCAGGGAAACGTGCGTTCATGGCCGAAGCGATTCGCCGCCACCGCCAGGCCCGTGGTCGTGCTGCTCGAGACGACGCAATCGAGCCGCCGCCCGGCGGCCGCCGCCTGCCGGTCGAGTTCCGTCGCGAGTCCGGCGAGCAGTTGCACCTCGCCCACGCTCACGCCGTGGAGCCACACGCGATCGGCATCGGTGGATGGCGGCGGCACGATCGCCCCCGTGAATCGCGTCCCCGGTGCCGCGACGGGCCGCCCTCCCGAGAACCGTCGCCACGCGACCCACGGCAAGGCGAGCGCGAGCACCACGAGGTAGGCGACGTCGAGGATCATGCGGCGTGAACCATGGCGGAAAGGCCCGTCGCCGGCCTTCAGCCGGCCGCGACGCCGCTCGACTTCGCGCAGCAGTTCTTGAACTTCTTGCCGCTGCCGCACGGGCAGGGGTCGTTGCGGCCCACCTTCTGCCCGAGGTTGCGGATCGGCTCGAGGTTCACCGACTCGCCGCGCGATTCCGGGGGGGCCGGAGCCGTGTGCGAAGCAGCCTGGCCGGGGAGCGTGGTGGCCGACGGAGCCTCCGCGTGGATCGCGGCGGTTTCGCGGAACGTGCTCTTCACCTCTTCATCCTCGACCTGCTCGATGCGGTAGACGATGTCCACCACCCGCTCGTCGATCGCCTTCCACATGAGGTCGAAGGTCCGCATCCCTTCGCGCTTGTACTCCACCTTCGGATCGACCTGGGCATACCCTCGCAGGCCGACGCTGCTCCGCAGGTGGTCCATGGCGAGCAGGTGATCCTTCCAGGCGTTGTCGAGGATCTGCAGCACGACGGCACGTTCCATGCGACGCATCTCTTCGCCGTAGCGCGCCTCGCGAGTCGCGTAGACCTCGCGGGCCTTCCGCTTCACCATCCGCTTGAAGGCCTCGGTGTCGTGGCCCGCAGCCTCGGCCTCGGCCACCTCCGCGGCCGCGAGCGGCTGCCCGAACCGCCACTCCGCCCACCCACACGCGGACTGCAGGCCGAAGTCGGGCGCCAGGAACCGGGCCCCGTCGGAGAGATCGATCCGCTGGATCGCGTCGCGGGCCTTCTGCTGGAGCACCTCGGCGACGGCCTCGCGCCCGGCCCGCTTGAGATCTCGGTCGTTCACCGAGAGCTTCCAGCGGGAATTGGCGAACGACGCGAGGGCCGACCAGTTCCACTCGCCTTCGTCCTCGCCGGACGGGAGGTTTTCCTCGACCGCCTCGTAGATGGCCGCCTCCGACTGTCGCACCGCCTCCTCCGCGGCCAGCCGCTCCGCCTCCTCGGGCGTCATGCCGCGGTAGTCGTTCCCCTCGAGTTCGCACGCCAGTCGCTCGGAGGCCCACGCGGCGAACGTGAGGGCGCCGTAGTCCTTGTCGAGGAACGTGCCGATGTTCTGATCGATCTGGCGGTCGACCATGTCGAGCACGATCTCCCGGCAGTCAGCGGTGCCGTCGACCTGGTCCAGGATCCGCTGCCGGAATCCGTAGACCCGCTTCCGCTGCTCGTCCATCACCTCGTCGTACTCGAGGAGGTTCTTGCGAACCTCGAAGTTGCGCTCCTCCACCTTCTTCTGTGCCGCCTCGACGCGGCGGGTCACCATCCGGCTCTCGATCGCCTCGCCGTCCTGCATTCCGAGGCGCGTGAGCACGTTCTTCACCCACTCGCCGGCAAAGATCCTCATCAGGTCGTCTTCGAGCGAGAGAAAGAACCGGCTCGATCCGGGGTCGCCCTGGCGGCCGCAGCGGCCACGGAGCTGCAGGTCGATGCGCCGGGCCTCGTGCCGCTCGGTGCCGATGATGTGAAGCCCACCCATCGAGCGCACCTGCTCCCCCTCGGCCTTCATGTTTTCGCGGGCGGAGATTTCCTTGACGAGCGCCTCCCACTCGGCGTGCGGCACGTCGAGCCGCGTGGGATACGTGTCCTGCAGCTTCGCCCAGGCGAGCGTGTCGGGATTGCCGCCGAGGATGATGTCGGTGCCGCGGCCGGCCATGTTGGTGGCGATCGTCACGGCCCCGAGCCGCCCCGCCTGGGCGATGATCTCGGCCTCGCGCTTGTGCTGCTTGGCGTTCAACACCTCATGTTCGACGCCACGCTTCTCGAGAAGGTCGGAGAGCCGCTCGCTCTTCTCGATCGACACGGTGCCCACGAGGACGGGGCCTCCGCGACGCTCGATCTCCCTGAGCTTCGCCCGCTCGATCGTTTCGGTGTCACGGGTGCCCTTCGGCTCGAATTCGATCGCACCGTCGGTCTCCTTCACGATCCTGCCGATCTTCCAGGAGCCGTCCGTGAGCGCGAGCGTGTCGAAGCGGTGGAGCCGCTCGACCTCGTCGGCGACCGCGATCCACTTCTCCCGCTCGGTCCTGTAGATGACGTCGGGGTGGTTGATCCGCTTCATGCCCCGATTGGGCGGGATGGCGATCACGTCGAGCCGGTAGATCTTCCAGAACTCGCTCGCCTCCGTCATCGCGGTGCCCGTCATGCCGGCGAGCTTCCGGTAGAGCTTGAAAAAATTCTGGAGCGTGACCGTCGCGAGCGTCTGTGACTCCTCCTTGATCTTCACCCCCTCCTTGGCCTCGACCGCCTGGTGGAGGCCGTCGGACCACTGGCGGCCCGGCATGAGCCGGCCGGTGAACTCGTCGACGATCACCACCTCTCCGTTCTGCACGACGTAGTTCACGTCCCGCTTGTAGAGGTGGTGCGCCTTGAGAGAGTTGTCGATGAGGTGGGGCCATTCCATGTTGCCGGCGGTGTAGAAGCTCTCCACGTCGGCGAGTTTCTCCGCCAGGCGCACGCCCTCCTCGGTGAGGGCGACGGTGTGCTCCTTCTCCTTGACCTCGAAGTGGACGTCGGGCTTGAGCTGGCGTGCGATCTGGTCGGCACGCGAATACTTGGAGACGTCGTCGTGGGCGGGGCCGGAGATGATGAGCGGCGTCCGGGCCTCGTCGATGAGGATGTTGTCGACCTCGTCGACGATGGCGAAGTTGAGCGGACCCTGTGCCTGCTGCATGTGCTTGGGGAAGCGGTCGTCGCCGCGGGCCGCCATCCGCATGTTGTCGCGGAGGTAGTCGAAGCCGAACTCGTTGTTGGTGCCGTACGTGATGTCGCAGGCGTAGGCCTTCTGCCGCTCGGCCGAATCCATACCCGACTGGATCGCGCCCACCGTCAGGCCGAGGCCCATGTAGAGCGGCCCCATCCATTCCATGTCGCGGCGGGCGAGGTAGTCGTTGACCGTGACCACGTGCACGCCCTTGCCCTCCAGGGCGTTGAGGTAGGCCGGAAGCGTGGCCACGAGCGTCTTGCCCTCGCCCGTGATCATCTCGGCGATCGCTCCCGAGTGGAGCACCATGCCGCCGATGAGCTGCACGTCGTAGTGCCGCATCCCCAGGAACCGCTTGCCACCCTCGCGGCAGACGGCGAACGCCTCGACGAGGATGTCGTCGAGCGTCTCGCCGGCGGCGAGACGCCGCTTGAACTCGGCTGTCTGGCCGCGCAGTTCGGCCTCCGTCATCGCCTGGTACTTCGGCTCGAGCGAGTTGATCGCCTCGATCCTCGGCTCCAGCCGACGCACGTATCGTGCGTTCGACGATCCGAAGAGACCGGTGAGGAACCGCTCGATACGCGTTCCTGCGGTCGCCGCCGCGTTGGAGACCGTCTCCCAGAGACG
>RFPF01000160.1 GCA_009926295.1 Planctomycetia bacterium | reverse complement strand
GCTCGGCTGCCCGAACTGCAAGGACGGGATCGCCGCCAATGATCCCGAGGGGGCGAACCTCGCGCGCGGCTTCTTCTACAGCATCCTGCTCATGCTCGCGATGCCGCTCACGCTCGTCGGCTCGTTCGGGGCCTACGTGTGGCGCGAGATGCGGCGGCAACAGCGGGCGGACGCGTCGCAAACGCCACAGCCGTGAGCGACCTCCTGCCGCCCGCCGACGTGCCTGCGAGCGCCGGCTCGGGCCGGGCACGCCGCCCGCCCCGCAATTACCTGGCCGGCCCGGAGCGGCGGCAACTCTTCTGGAGATTCATGCCTCCGGCGATCGTCCTCTTTCTCGCGGTCGGCTGGGTCGAGCGGGCGTTCTTCAGGCCCGTCCCGCCAGAGGCTCCGCCGCAGGTCGACACGACGCTCAAGACGGCCCACCTCGAACGCACCATCGGCGATGCGGTGGTGATCGAGGTGGAGCCGGAGCCGCTCGACGTGGCGGCCGACGACGTCGGCGCTTCCGCCTCCAGCCTCGCGCAGGTCCGCGACGACACGGTGTTCCGCCCTGGGGACGAGGAGGCCTGGTTCCAGATCTGGCTGACACTGAGGTCGGCCGACGCCGGCGCGCTGCGCCGCTCGCAGGCCAGGGCCGTCAGCTTCATCGAGCTCTTCGGGCAGCCGCGCAGTTTCCGCGGCCGGCTCGTCCGGTTCAGCGGCACGGTCCACCGCCTGCAGCGCGTCGACGCGCCGCCGAACGACTACGGCATCTCGGGCTACTGGCAGGCGTGGCTGGAGCCGGATGGCGGCCCTGCCTCGCCGATCGTCGTCTACTTTCTGAGGCTGCCAGCGGGCATGCCCCACGGCCTGCGCATCCGGGAGCCGGTCGATGTGGTGGGCTACTTCTTCAAGCGTTGGGCCTACGAGGCGACCGACGCGGTGCGGACCGCGCCGCTGGTGATGGCCCTTGAGCCCCACTGGAAGCCGATCCGGCCGGCACAGGGTGGCGGGACGGTGACCGGCAGCTACGCGCTCGTGGCGATGGCGGGACTCGTCGTGGCGACGCTCCTCGGCATCTCGCTCGCGGGCAGGGGTACGTTGCACCGCGAGCCCCCCGGGCCGGACAATCTCACGGCAGCGCTCGCCGAGGTGGAGACGGAGTCTCCCGGCGCGGCGCTCGCGAGGCTCGCGGCGGCCGAGCGATCCGGCACGGCCACCCCACCCACGCCCGAGGATGACCAACCATGAGCCGTTTCGTCGTGTCTCTTCCGCTCTCGCGGGCGGCGATGCTCGCCGTCGTCGTGGCCGGCGCGGCGACAGCCGCCGAGCGGGCCGGCCCGACGTCGGCCGATTTCCTCGCCACCTGGAACCTCGATCGTGCGGCCCGCGCGGCGCTCGAACAGCAGGATTCTTGGAACGACACCAAACTGCAGCTCTGCCTGCGGCTCCTCGCGCGGCTGAAGCTGGCGCCCCCCGACGCCGCCGCCGCGTGGGCCGTAGAAGCGTCGCCGGCCACCACGGTCCCCATGCCGGGTGACACCTTCGTCAGGTTCGAGGGGCGGGCGCTGTTCGTGTCGCCGCTCGAATTGTCGGCGGAGCAGGCGGAGATCGCCAACCGACCCTCACTCGACGTGGTGCGCATGAGAACCCCGGCGGGGCTCATCGACGTCGTCGCCGATGCGGTGCCGCGGGCATGGCCGCGCCGGCGGGCCATCGACGAGCCGGCCACGGCCATCGGCCTCGTGGTTTCGAATGCTGCCGGCCCGCAGCCGCCGCTGCCCGCCGCGGACGCCCCGTCCGGCGGGCCCACCGGGGAGGCCGCGGCCCTGGTCGTCGCGCCGCGGGTGGCTTGGAATCCCCCAACGCCGCTCGGTGGTCTCGGGATGGACTACGGCCTGTTCGACACCGTCGTCGACGGCCAACGCCTCGTCGCCGGCGATACCGACGCGTTCTACGCCATGCTCGCCGCCGTCGGCCGGGGCACCGACACCGGCATCGAGGGGGCGGCCGGCCCCGCGGCCGATGCCGTCCCGATCATCGACCCCGGCCAGCGCTGGTTCGAGTCGCACCGCGGAGATCCCGTCACGGTGCAGGGGACCGCCCGCCACGCAATCCGCATCCAGATCGACGAGCCCCGCCGGCGGCGCGAGATCGGCGGCGACCACTACTGGGAACTGTTCGTCTTCGTCCCCACCTCCCTCATCAAGATCAACGGCCGCCTGCAGGAGACCTACCCCATCGTGTGCTGCGTCCGCGACCTGCCCGCTGGCATGCCCACGGGCCAGGTGATCAACGAGCCGGTGCGGGTCAGCGGCTTCGCCATGAAGCGGTATTCCTACCCGCCCCGCGGTGTGCAGGGGCAGCCGCAGGGGTCGTCCGAGCGGCAGGAAAGCCCGCTGCTGGTCGCCCGGAGGGCGGTCTGGCTGCCGGAGCGTTCCACGGCCGAGGCCACGAGTCTGCTCGGCTGGGTGTTTCTCGGTCTCGCCGGCCTGATCGGGGCGGCGCTCGCCTACGGTGCCTGGCGCATCAACCGCGACGCCCGCCTCGAGCATCGTCGGCAGCGGGCGGCACTGCCCGACAAGGTGCAACTGCCGTAGCACGCCGCTGGGGCTTGTCCACGTGGGGCGGCGCGGCCACACTTCGGGTCCTCATCCGGAGAAACAGTGCCATGCGACGCGCAAAAATATCGATCATCGGCGCCGGCAACGTGGGCGCCACCACGGCCCACTGGTGTTCCGCCGCCGAGCTCGGCGACGTGGTGCTTCTGGATATCCCGGCGACGGAGGGCATGCCCGCCGGCAAGGCGCTCGATCTCTTCCAGGCCTCCCCGATCATGGGCTTCGATGCGAAGCTCACCGGTACGACGGACTGGGCCGACACCGCCTCCAGCGACGTCGTCGTCGTCACCGCCGGGATCGCCCGCAAGCCGGGCATGAGCCGCGACGACCTGCTCTCGACGAACGCGAGGATCGTCGGGGACGTCGCCGCGCGGGTTCGCGACACGAGCCCGCAGGCGGTCGTGATCGTGGTGTCCAACCCGCTCGACGCGATGGTGCAGCGAACCTTCCAGGTGACCGGGTTCCCGGCGTCCCGCGTGCTCGGCCAGGCGGGCATCCTCGACACCGCCCGCTATCGCGCCTTCCTCGCCATGGAGCTCGGCGTGAGCGTCGAGGACATCTCGGCGATGCTGCTCGGTGGACACGGCGACACGATGGTGCCGATCCCGAGCTGCACGAGCGTGGGCGGCATCCCGGTCACTCAGCTGATCGGCAAGGACAAGCTCGATTCGATCGTCACCCGGGCCCGCAACGGCGGCGCGGAGATCGTGGGCCTGCTCAAGACGGGCAGCGCCTACTACGCCCCGGCGGCGGCCACGGCCCAGATGGTGGAGGCGGTGGTGCGCGACAAGAAGCGGCTCGTGCCCTGCGCCGCCTACTGCGACGGTGAGTACGGCGTCGGCGGCTACTTCGTCGGCGTTCCGGTGATTCTCGGCAGCGGGGGAGTGGAGAAGATCGTGGAACTGAGCCTGTTGCCCGACGAGCGGGCCGCCCTCGACAGGAGCATCGCCGCGGTCAAGGACCTCGTGGCAGCCATGAACCGCCTCGTCGGCTGAACCCCGCGCCTTGCCCGGCTTGCCGAGACTGCCTGGCCGGTGGCGCCGCCTCGCGGCGCGGCGTTGCCCGGCGAGCGGTGTTGCTCTACAACCCCGCGGCGTTTGCCCGGCTTTGCCCGGGCCCATCAGCCGCGAGAGGACCACCATGAAAGACCGTCTGGCCACACCGGCACGAACCCGCCGCGCGTCGCCCCTGGAGTGGCTCGGCGACGACGCCGTGTTCACGCCGCAGGGCTACGAACCCGGCTACGACTACCCGCTCGTCGTGTGGATGCCGGATCGGTCGCAGCCGTTCGACCTCGGCCGAGCCATGCGGCGGCTGAGCCTGAGGAACTTCCTCGCGGTGGCCCCCGACTTCGACCCGCGCGGGGGCTGCGAACCCCTGTGGGACGCGATCGAGAGGCTGCGGGACCGGGCGAGCGTGCATCCCCGCCGCATCTACCTCGTGGGCCAGGGACGCGGCGGCAGCGACGCGTTTCGCATCGCCTGCCGCAGCCCGGAAGCGTTCGGGGGCGTCGTATCGCTCGGCGGCCCGTTTCCCCTCGACGAGGGCCTGTTCGCGCGGCTCGCGGACGTGCGCCGAATGCCGATGCTGTTGTGCACGGATCGCGCCGGCGGCCCCGGGGCCTCGCGCGACACCGACCGCATGCTGCGGGTGTTCCACGCGGCGGGTGCGATGCTCGCCCTGAGGATCTACCCGGGTTCCCACGATCTCTCCCGGGCGATCCTCGCCGACGTCAACCGCTGGCTCATGGACGAGGTGTGCGGCACGTCGGCTCCCGTTCCCTCTGCGGCGACGCCATGACACCGACCTATCCGCGTCCCACCGGCTCGGCGCTCCCGGCGATCCTGCCGATGGTGCCGCCGCGCGGCCTCCTCGAGGCGATCCTCACGGAGGTGCGTGCCGCCTGCGCCGAGCGCGGCATCCCCGACTGTCCCGTGACGATCGACGTCGCGGACCGCCACGTGCTGCAGGTCGATCCCGCGACCGTTCGCGACATCCTCGCCGGGCTCCTGCTGCGGGCCTTCGAGAACGCGGCCCGCCCGACGGGGCCGAGCGACGCGCCGCTGCCCCGCGAGATCGTGATCACGAGCGTCGAGTTCGCCGATGCGGTCGAGATCGAGGTCGCCGACTCCGGCCCCGCGGGGGATGCAGCCGCGGCATCCGCGCTCGAGCCGCTCCTCGCCGCCGTCGGCGGCAGGCTGTCCTGCGTCGCCTGCCCGGAGGGCGGGCGGGCGGTGACGCTGAGGCTGCCGCATCGACGGCTGCGGAGGCTGGCCGCCTAGTCGATCGAACCACCATCCACCCCCGCCCGCCGGAATCCGCCGTGCATGGATGCACGCTCCTCGAAGAACCGTGACCGCCAGCCGCTCCTCGCCCCGTCGCAGGTGATCGCGCTGGGTCTCGTGGCCGCCGCGATCGGCTGGGCCGCGTGGCTGTTGCGCGACCGCCCCATCCGCGAGGAGACCGAACTCCTGGCGGGAAGCGTCCTGCCCTCGTCGGAACTCGCCCTCATGGAAGCGGCATTCGACCGTGCCCAGCTGACCGACTACCGCACCGAGGGCGGCCGCGTCTACGTGCCGCGGAGCCGGCAGAGCGCCTACATGCGGGCCCTCGTCGATGCCGAGGCCCTGCCGCGCGAGTTCGGCGGCAGCCTGCGCCGGGCCCTCGCGAACAACAGTCCGTGGCAGAGCAAGGCCGTGCAGGCGGAACTGCTGCGCGTGGCCACGCAGGACGAGCTTTCACTCGTGCTCTGCTCGATGCCGGGCATCGAGCGCGCAGCGGTGCTCTACGACGTCGAGCAGCAGCCGGGGCTCGCAGGAGGCAACGTGAAGACGGCGAGCGTCAGCATCCGCACCCAGCCCGAAGCGGAGCTCGACGCCACCCGCGTGCAGGCGATCCGAGTGCTCGTGGCGGCCTCGATCGCCGGGCTCGCGCCGGAGCGCGTCGCGGTCACCGACCTGCGCAGCGGCCGCGTCTACGCCGGACCTCTCGAGGCCGTGCCCGACGACGAGGCCGATCCCGCGCTCGCACGCAAGCTGGCCTACGAGCGCGTGCTTGCCACGAAGCTGCGGCAGGCGTTGTCGTACGTGAAGGGCGTGGTCGTCGACGTGACCGCTGAATTCGGGGCTGTGGAGACGCCGCGGGCCGCGCAGGCGGCGTCCGCCGACCCCGCGGAGGCGCCCAAGCAGGCCGACGCCAACTCGCCGGCGGAACTGCCTCCCGCACCGGCCGCCGCGCCCGATACGCCGCGCCTGGCCCATGGCGACACGCTCGTGTCGCTGCACGTCTCGATCGCCATCCCCGACGCCTACCTGCGGGCCGCCTGCGGCGGCCGAGATCTCGACGCCGCTGCCGCCGCCGCCGCCGAGGCGTTGGAACTCGAGAGGATCCGCGAGTTCGCGACGCGGTCGCTGCCGGCCGCGGCGGGACTCGACGGCTGCCGGGTCGACGTGGCCCGGTTCCCGACGGCCAACGCGGCCGCGCGGGCGGGCGGGCGGCCCGAGCCGCGTGCCGGCGACCGGGCGACCGCAGGCCACCCGGTGTCGCTCCAGGAGTTGTTCGCTCAATTCGCCGCGGGCGATGTCCGCTTCGACCCGGACGCGGTTCCACGCGAGGTGCTGGTCGCGGCGGGAATCGTCATCGCTTCCCTGGTATCCGCACTCCTCTGGCTCGCCGGGTCGCGCCGGCGGCGGAACGTCTATCCGGCGCCGGCGGCGGGGCGTCATCCCCGCATCGACTGGTCGCACATCGACGGCGCGGCATCGTTCGAGGCCGATTCCGCCGCCTCTCCGCACCCGGAATTCAGGTCGGCCGCATGATCCGCCGCCTCGTTCGGCCGTGGCAGTTCCGCGCGATGCTGGCAGCGATCGCCTGGCTCGGCTGCGCGAACGCCGTCCTGCCGCACGCCGCGCACGGAGAGGCACCGATCGCCCCCAGCCCCGACTCCGACCCGGAGCCCCGCGATGCCGCTCCGGCCGCGCCCGGCGCCACGCCCGCGCAGGCGCCGGCCCGGCTTCCGCCTCCCGTCGCGCTCGATCGCGACGCGCCCGCGGCGGCTCCGGCCGAGCGGCCCTCGGCAGCCCTCGGTTTCTCCCCCTTCATGCTGGCCGTGCTGGCGGCGGCGTGCATCGGCGCCGTCGCGTTGCGGATCGCCAGGCGGCGCCGCGACGCGACGCTGCCCCCCGACGTGTTCGCCGTGCTCGGCGAGGCTTCGCTCGGTGGACCGCACGCCGTGCGGATCGTCCGCTTCGGACCGAAGACGCTGCTGGTGGCTCTGTCCTCCGGAGGCTGCCGCACGCTGGCGGAGGTGTCCGACCCGCAGGCGACGGAGGACAGAGCCACCAGCAGCGTCTTCGGTCCGAAGCGGACGATCCGCACGGCGTGCGGTCCACCGAG
>RFPF01000159.1 GCA_009926295.1 Planctomycetia bacterium | reverse complement strand
GGCGGCCGCCAGCCAGCCGAGGCTCGGTGCGACGAGGAGCAGCGCGGGAAGGCCCGGGCCGAGGAACGACAGCGCGACGAAGGCGGGCATCGCCACGATCGTCCACGGCGGCCCGCCACCCGCCTGCACGACCGCCAAAAACGCGATCTCGCCGACGATGAAGGCAGCCCTGGAGAGGTTCATGGTGAGAGCCGACGGCCGCCCCGCGGTTGCCCGGAATGCATCGGGCCCACGATACTTGCCGCCACACGCGGAGGGAATCGCATGCCCGACATCCAAGCACTCGTGGCGACGCTCTCGGGCCACGACCCCGAGGCGCGGGCCGAGGCCGCCGAGGCGCTCTGCCGCGCCGGCACGGATGCCGCCGCCGCCGCGGTGCCGTTGACGAGGGCCTGTGGAGACGGAGACGAGCGGGTGCGGGAGTGGGCCGTGGCGGCCCTCGAGGAACTCGGCCCGCCGCCGGCCGGGGACGTCGCCGCGCTGATCCCGCTCGCCGGCGACGGCCATCCGCTCGTCGCCTACTGGGCGACCACTCTGCTCGGGCGATCTGGGGGGGCTGCGGCGGAAGCGACGGCCGCGCTCGCGGCCGGCCTCGAATCGGGCCGCGATCCCGCGGTGGCGGAGCGGGCCGCGTGGGCGCTCGGAAAAATCGGCCCCGGCGCGGCGGCCGCCAGACCCGCGCTGGAACGGGCGGCGGCCGCACCCGACCCGCGTCTCGCCCGGCTTGCCAGGGAAGCGCTCGCCGCGATCGGCGGGTGAATCTGGTCCGCGGTCCCGCCCGCCGGGGCATGAGGGGCCGGCGGGACGGCCGATACAGGATGCGTGGATGTTCTCTTCCCATCGCGCCGCGGCCGCCTTCTGCCCATCGGGCTCGCCGCCCTGTGCCTCGTCGCGGTCGCACCGCGGCCCGCCTCCGCCCAGACAGTCGGCCCCGCGCCGAAGCCCGCCGACGCGATCCTCGTCGCCAGCTTCAACATCCAGGTGTTCGGGGAGTCGAAGCTGGCCAAGCAGCAGGTGGTCGAGGTCCTCGCCCGCGTCGTCCGCAGGTTCGACATCGTCGCCATCCAGGAGGTGCGGGCGAAGAGCGACGAGATCGTTCCCTCGTTCGTGCGGGCCGTGAACGCCGACGGGAGCCGCTACAGCCACGTGATCGGCCCGCGGCAGGGCCGCACCGTGAGCAAGGAGCAGTATGCGTTCATCTACGACACCAACCGCATCGAGGTCGACCCGTCGAGCGTGGGCGTCGTCCCCGACCCGCAGAACAAGCTCCACCGTCCGCCGATGCACGCCCGCTTCCGCACCCGCATCAACCCTGTGGAGATGGCGTTCACGTTCTGGCTCGTCGACATCCACACCGATCCCGACGAGGTGCCGCAGGAGCTCGACGCCCTCGTCGGCGTGTTCCAGGGGATGCAGGCGGCGCGGCCCGACGAGGACGACGTGATCCTGCTCGGCGACCTCAACGCCGGGCCGCCGGAGTTCAAGGCGTTCCAGCGGATCCCGGGCGTGGCGTGGGCCGTGTCGGGAGTGCCGACGAACACCCGCCGCTCGAAGACCTACGACAATCTCGTCTTCGCCCGCCCGGCGACGGCCGAATACCTCGGCGGCTGGGGCGTGCTCGACCTGCAGTCGACGTTCGGCCTGCCGCTCGAGCACGCCCTCGAGGTGTCGGACCACAATCCCGTGTGGGGCGCGTTCTACCCTGCCGAGGTCCGCGGCCAGGGGCTGCCTCCGATGGCGGGCGCTCCGCCCGTCCGTCGCTAGAGCGCCGCTCCCCCGCGGGCCGAGGTCCACGCCGCCGCCGCGGCCCGGTCGAGATGGAGCCGGCAGTCGGGGTGTTGCTGGAGGATCGACGCGGGCACCAGCGGCGTCACCGGCCCGGCGACGCTCGCGCGCACGGCCGCGGCCTTCCGGGCGTCGGGCACCGAGCAGACGATCGTTCTCGCCGCCATGATGCGGCGGATCGACATCGAGATCGCGCGGCCGGGCACGGCGTCGATCGCGGCGAACCAGCCCTCTCCGACCTGCTGCCGCCGGCAGGCCTCGTCGAGCGTCACCACGATGTAGGGTTCCGTCGCGGCGAAGTCGGCCGGGGGATCGTTGAAGGCGAGGTGACCGTTCTCGCCGATGCCGCAGAGCACGAGGTCGAAGTCTCCGCGCGGCACGATCTCCGCGAGCCGGCGGCACTCCTCCGCCGCGTCCCCCTCGGCGGTGATCCAGTGGAAGGCGGCGGGCGGCTCCGGCAGGCGGTCGTGGAACCGCTCGCGCAGGTAGCGGCGGAAGCTCGCCGGGTGGCCGGCCGCCAGCCCGCAGTATTCGTCGAGGTGGAAGATCTCGACCCTGCCCCATGGCACGCGGGCAGCGGCCAGGCCGGTGAGCACTTCCACCTGCGACATGCCCGTGGCCACCACCAGCGTGGCGCGGCCGCGGGCCGCGAGCGCCGCCTCGAGGCCCGCGGCCGCCTCGGCCGCGGCGGCCCGGCCGAGTTCGGCCCGATCTGCGTGGACGGCGACCCTCATGCCGCCTCCCCCCGCTCCGCGTCGAGCCCGATCGCGCGGCGGGGATTCGTCGACACGAGCAGGTCGATCGCGCGGGCGTCGAGCCCGAGGTGCCGGCGGAGGTTCTCGCGGACCAGCGGCATCGTGAGCGTCGAGCCGGCGAGGTTGCGGGCCCCCGTCCGCCGGGCCACGCCCGCCGCGTCCACCTCCACCTCGGCCGCGCCGAGCGAATGCCTGCCGGGGCCGAGCTTCGCGGCGGATATGGCGTCGGTGACCATGACCGAGCGTTCCACCCCCGACACGTCGAGATAGTTCTTGAGCGCGAAGAACGGCACGTGCACGCCGTCGGGGATGTAGCAGATCCACAGCCGCTCGTGCAGCGCGAGCGCCCGCTGGATGATGTTGTCGTGCCGGGGCAGCTCGAGGGCGCACCCGTTGCCGAGGTGGGTGACCATCGACAGGCCCGCGTCGATCGCGGCCCGGAGCTGGTCGAGCGTGGGATCGCAGTGCCCGGCCGACACCACGACGCCGCGCCGCGACAGGAACGACGTGGTGGCAAGCCCCGCATCGCACTCCGGCGCGAGCGTCACGAGGCGGAGCAGGCCGCCGGCGGCGTCGACGATCCGCGCCGCGGCGGCGACGGTCGCGGGCACGATGCGGCCGGCATCGTGCGCGCCCGGGCAGCCCGGCACGCGGCTCAGGAACGGTCCCTCCACGTGGAATCCCGCGATCACCGCCGCGATCGCAGGATCCCGGTCGCGAAAGCCCACGAGCCGCTCGAGCTTGGCGCAGATGCCCTCGATGCCGTCGGTGATCACCGTCGCCAGGATGCCCGAGACGCCGTCGGCGACGAGCGCGTCGCAGGCGCGGCGGCAGGCCTCGATGGAGAGGTCGCGGGAGCAGAAGTCGGCGCCGAAGTAGCCGTTGATCTGGAGGTCGAAGCTGCCGGGCATCGGAACTCCCGTCGAGGCCGCCGTGGCCGCCGTGGCGTGGAATCACGCCCGCGGAAGGAGTATCGTCTCCGACCGACGCCCGGGGAAAGCACCCCCGGCGGGGAACCCTCCATGACTCAGGCCGACTGGACCGTCCTCTCCCTGCACCTCGCGGCGCTGCTCGCCGCCGCGATCGCGCTCGGGGCCGTGGCCCGCCGGCTCGGGATTCCGGCGGTGGTCGGGGAGATCGCCGGGGGGCTGCTCCTCGGCCCGACGCTCCTCGGGCGGCTCGCGCCGGAGTTCTCCGCCTGGCTGTTTCCCCCGGCCGGCCCGGTCGCCTCGGCCCGGGGGGCCATCGCCCGCGTGGGCATGCTGTTCTTCATCGTCACGATCGGGCTCGACATCAGCCTCGCCGAGCTGCGCCGCAGCGGCCGCCGCGCGCTGTTCGTGGGCAGCGTGGGAACGTTCGTGCCACTCCTGCTCGGGTTCGTCATGTGCTACGTGTTCCCCGACGTGATCGGCGTGACCTCCAAGGACCGCTTCGCGACCGCCCTGTTCATGGGGTCGCTCCTGTCGCTCTCGGCCAATCCGGTGATCGCCCGGATCCTGATGGACATGGGCCTGTTCAAGAGCGAGATCGGCCGCACGATCATGGCGGCCACGCTCGTCGACGACCTCGTCGGCTGGGGGCTGTTCGCCGTGATCCTCGCGGAGTGCGCCCCGCAGGCATCGGCGACGGGATCTGGCGTGGCGGTGCTCGGCGCCGCCGCGGCCTTCCTCGGGGCCGTCGTGCTCGCCGGGCGGTTCGTGCTCCCGGCGGCGCTGCGCTGGGCCCGCGAGCGGCTTCCCTATCCCGCCGGATCGATCTCATGCGTGCTCGCGCTGGCGCTGGTGGCGGCGGCGGGATCGGAGTGGCTCGGGCTGCACTCCTTCCTCGGGGCGTTCGTGATGGGGATCGCGCTTGCGGGCGTCTACGAGCGGCAGCCGGAGCCGTTCGCGATCATCGGCGAATTCGCCTACGCGGCCTTCACCCCGATCTTCTTCGTGTCGATGGCGATCTCGGCCGACTTCGTCGCCGGCTTCGACCCGTGGCTCGTGGCGCTCGTCACGGCCGTCGCGTTTCTCGGCAAGATTCTCGGCGTCTACGCCGGCGGCCGGATCGCGGGCCTCCCGAGCCGCCAGGCGCTCGCCGTGGGCTGCGGCCTCAACGCGCGGGGAATCCTCGGCATCGTCATGGCGGCCGCAGCCCACGAGGCCGGCCTGATCGACCTGCGGCTCTTCGTGGCCTGTGTGCTGATGTGCGTGATCACGACGATGGCGGCGGGGCCGGCCCTCGGGCTGCTGGTCGGCCGGGCCGCGGATGGGGTATCCTCCCGGTGAGGCGCAAAACGATGCACATTACCCGAAGGAAGGCGGCGGCCGCCGCCCCGTTCGCCGCCGTCGCCGTCTCCGCCGCCGAGCCGGCCCCCCGACGCGCCCTCCGCATCGCGCATCTCACCGACATCCACGTGCAGCCGGAACTGGATGCGGCACGCGGCCTGGAATCGTGCTTCGGCCACGTGCAGTCGCTGGCGGAGCGCGGCGAGGGCCGCGCGGATCTCATCGTCACCGGCGGCGACACCGTGATGGACTGCATGGAGACCGACCTCGCCCGCACGAACCTCCAGTGGGACCTGTGGCGGAAGTCGGTGGCCGACCACTGCTCGCTCGAGGTCCGGAGCGTGCTCGGCAACCACGACGTGTGGGGCTGGACGCGGGCCAAGGCCGGGACCACCGGCGAGGAGCCTCTCTACGGCAAGCGGCTGGCGTGCGAGCGATTCGGCCGCCCGCTCCCCTACGAGAGCTTCGACCGCGGCGGCTGGCACATCGTCCTGCTCGACAGCACGTTCCCGCACGAGCAGAGCTACATCGGCCGGCTCGACGACGCCCAGTGGGACTGGCTCGAGAAGGATCTCGCCGCCGTGCCCGCTGCGACGCCGGTCGTGATCTTCTCCCACATCCCGATCCTGTCGATGCACCCGCTGGCCGCCACCGCGCCGCAGGCTCAGGGGCGTCCCGATTTTCGCGTCTCGGCCCAGTTGCTCCACACCGACAACAGGCGGTTCCAGTCGCTCTTCTCCCGGCATCGCAACGTGAAGGCCTGCGTCAGCGGCCACCTCCACGTGGTCGAGTCGATCGACTACTGCGGCGTCCGCTATCTGTGCAACGGCGCCGTGTCGGCCGGCTGGTGGAAGGGAATGCACGGCCAGACCGACTTCGGCTACGCGCTGGTCGACCTCTTCTCCGACGGCACCGTGCAGTCGCGCTACGTGACCTACGGATGGCAGGCCCGGGGCTAGCGGCCCACGGCGATTGACATCCCCCTCCGCGACGGAGAGCATGGCTCCCTGGACGAGCCCATCCGACCCGGGTCAGGCGGGAGTGCAGGCGTGTTTTCGAGGTTCGCGTGGCTGACCGTCGCGGTCGCATCGGCCCTGCCGGCTCGTGCCGCCGACTCCGACGCGCCGCCCCCGCTGGCGGTCACGGTCGGGATCTACGTTCTCGAGATCGGCGACGTCGACCTGCGCCAGGGCACGTGCAGCGCCGACTTCTGGATCTGGTTTCGCTGGCACGACGACGGCTCGGGCTTCGACCCGCTCGAAAACCTGGAGCTCATCGGAGGGCAGATCGAGGAGTCGGCCGGCGAGGTTCACAAGACCCTCGCCGACGGCCAGTCGTACGCCACCATGCGGATCCGGGGGCGGCTGCACCAGAAGTGGGACGTATCGCGATTTCCCCTCGACGCGCAGCGGATCCAGATCTCCTGCGAGGACGCGGAACTGGAGACCCACGCCCTCGTCTACGCCGTCGACTCTCCCAACAGCGGGCTCGCGCCCACCGTGATGCTCCCCGGCTGGGACATCGCCTCGCACCAGTTCGCCGTCGCCACCCAGACCTACAGCACCAATTACGGCGACACGTCGCTGCCCACCGGGTCGGCGAGCGAGTACTCGCGGTTCACCGCGACGGTCACCCTGCGCCGCCCGGGGCTCGGACTGTTCGTCAAGCTGTTCACCGGGCTGTTCGCCGCCGTCGCGATCGCGCTGCTCGCGCTGTTCATCTGCCCGACGCACGTCGACCCCCGGTTCGGCCTGCCCGTCGGCGCGATGTTCGCGGCGATCGCCAGCCAGTACGTGATCGCGTCGGTGCTCCCCGAGTCGACGGAATTCACCCTCGCCGACACCCTGCACGTCACGAGCTTCGCCGGGATTTTCCTCGTGCTCGTGGAGAGCGTGGCGTCGCTGGCGCTGTTCTGCCGCGGCCACGAGCGGGCCTCGAAGTGGCTCGACCGCACGGTCATGGTGACCGATGCGATCGTCGCCGCGAAACTGCCGCCGGGCCGCTACGCCGTGCTGCTCGCCGAAAACCAGACCGGCGGGCGTGGTCGTCGCGGACGCGCGTGGCGCGCCGCACTCGGCGGCAGCCTGTGCCTGTCGGTGGCGACCAGCTTCGAGCCGCTGCCGCGGGATCTGCCCGCACTCGCGTTGGTGATCGGCGTTCGGACCCGTGCAGCGTTGTGCGATCGGGGCGCGCGCGATCTCGGAC
>RFPF01000158.1 GCA_009926295.1 Planctomycetia bacterium | reverse complement strand
TCGAGAAGGCGGCCACGGCCGTGAGCACGAAGGGCATGTTCACGAATGAGAAAAACGACGTCGAGCGACTCGTCTTCCCCGACTGGGGCCCCAAGACGTTCCACGGCGTGCCCTTCACGCTCGTCGATCCGCAGGGCGACCGCGTGCCCAACGTCGTCCTGCTCCACGGGCCCAACGGGTATCTCGCGCCGAAGATGCCGACGCGCGTCTCGCTCTCGCTCGGCTCGCCGATCAAGGTGCTCCACATCCTCGGCGGCGTCGCCGGCTGGGGTTTTCCCGCGACGACGAAGGGATCGACCTCGATGCTCGTGCGATTCACCTACCAGGACGGCACGGTCGAGGATCATGCGCTCGTCAACGGCGAGCACGTCGCCGACTATATCCGCCGGGTGGACGTGCCCGAGAGCGAGTTCGCATTTGATCTCGCCGGACGGCAACTCCGTCACCTGAAGGTGAGCCCGCGGCGGCCCGACGGAATCGTGTCGATCGACCTCGTGAAGGGCACCGACGCCACCGCCCCGATCGTGATGGCCCTCACGGCCGAGATGCCGTGATACAACGGCGGCATGCCCCGGCCCTCCCGCAAGCCTCCGCCATCCCCGCGCCGCGTGGCCGTCGTCATCGAGGCGTCGAACGCCTACGCCCGCGGGCTCCTTGCCGGAATCCATCGGCACGTCCGCGAGCACGAGCCGTGGACGATCTTCCTGCAGGAACACGGCCGCGGCGCCCCGCCGCTCGAGCCCCTGGCCCGCTGGCAGGGCGACGGCGTGATCGCCCGGATCGAGACCGAGGCCGTGGCCCGCGCGCTCGACACGCTGCGTCGTCGGCAGCCGCTCGCGATCGTGGATGTGAGCGCCGGCCGCCTGCTCGACGGCGTGCCCTACGTGGAGACCGACGACGAGGCGATCGCCCGACTCGCGGCCGAGCACTTCGTCGAGCGCGACTTCCGCCACTTCGCCTTCCTCGGCGACGATCGATTTCGCTGGAGTTCGAACCGTCACGCCGCGTTCGTGAGCGCCCTCGGTGATCTCGGCCGCACCGTGTCGCTGTTCGATCGCAAGACGGTGCGCGGGGTCGGTCGCGGCATGGACGACGACCAGGCGATCGAGCGCTGGCTCCTCGGGCTCCCCAAGCCCCTCGGGCTCTTTGCCTGCTACGACATCCGCGGCCGACAGGCGCTCGACGCCTGCCGCAGGGCCGGCATCGCAGTGCCCGACGAGGTGGCCGTGCTCGGTGTCGACGATGACGAACTCCTGTGCGGCCTCTCGTCGCCGCCGCTGTCGAGCGTGATCCCCGATTCGGCGGGCGCCGGCCGGCTCGCGGCCACGCTCCTCGAGCGGCTGATGCGGGGTGAGCCGCTCGAGGCCGAAGAGTGGCTGCTGCCTCCGCTCGGCATCGCCACGCGGCAAAGCAGCGACGTGCTCGCAATCGACGATCCTCTCGTGGTGGCGGCCGTGCGGTTCATCCGCGACCGCGCCTGCACGGGCATCAAGGTGCAGGACGTCGTCCGCGAGATCGGCACCTCGCGCCGCATCCTCGACGCTCGGTTCGCCGCCCGGGTCGGGCACACGGCGCACGAGGAGATCACGCGGCAACAGTTCCGGCGGGTCGAGCAATTACTCGTCGAGACGGCCCTCCCGCTGGCCACGATCGCGGAGCGGTGCGGCTTCCGCCACGCCGAATACATGACCGTCGCCTTCACCCGCCGGCACGGGACTCCGCCGAGCCGCTGGAGATCGCAGCGCCGGCGCTGACAAGAGCCGATCAGGGGCGACCCGCGGGCCCTCGCAACGCCGGCCTCGGCTCGGCGGCATAGGCCCGGAACGCGCCGGCGACATCAGCGGCCTCCTCGTCGCCGCGATGCAGGATGATGCGGTGCCGCAGCCGAAGTGTTTCATCCGCGGCGAGCGTCGTCGCAGCCTCGGGAAGCGCCTGGTCGTAGCCGTGCGACGCGAACGGGTTGGCGGCGAACAGACCGTAGGTGCGCACGTGCCAGCGCGTCGGATGCCGGAAGCTCTCCGGATGGTTGAGGAACGCGATGCCCAGATGCTCCCCTTCGACGGGGCCATGGTAGTCGCACCACGTCGCCGGCTGCGCCCATGCCGCGGCGTCGGTCTGGCCGGCACTGTTGACGATCCGCCCGCCCTGCTTCATGTCCACCGCCATCGTCACCGGAACGCGGATCAAGAGGCCCGCATCCTTGCGATCGGCCGCCGTCACCGGGCCGTCGGTCGCCACGAAATCCTGGTCGACGTCGATCACACGCGTCTCCGCGTCGGCTCGGAACGTGAAACGCCGATACTCGGTGAAGCGGCGTTTTCCACCCGCGTCGAGATGCTCGCAGACGCTCTCCAGAATCGCCGCATCGCCGCCGGCCTCGGTGCGGGTGAACTCCCGGTGGCGGATGGTCCCGAGCCTTCCCAGGTTCCGCCGGGCATTCGCGGCTTTCCCGGCATCACTGCTCGTCATGCCCGCTTCGTAGGTGCTCGCGTCGTGCCAGGTGTCGCCGCCGAACTCCTCGTGGCCGAACGTGAGGCCGCGATGATGCGGATGATCGCGCTGCTGCTTCGGCTCCGCGGGCACGTCTGCCAACGGGAAGGCTCGCGTCATCGGCTTTCCGGTCGGCCCGTGGATGGGCCAGAGATAGGGCTTGTTCGCCTGGTCGATCACGTACGCGGCGAACGGCTTCCCGCTCCACTCCACGACCGCGCCGTGGGCGTCGGTCCGCACCGCGAAGCCGGCCGGCTCGCCCGTGGCGCGAGCGCCGGGATACACCGCGATCGCCAGGATCAGTCCTGCCGGGAAGGCTCGCACCACGAATCCCATGGCCGGAGTATAGTCGTCCGCATGGGATCGTTCCTGCGCCCTCTCCGGGCTGCTTCCTTCGTGATGGCGGTTGCCGCGACGGCGGCCGCCTCCCCGCCGCTCCGCGTGGGCATGGAACTGTCGTATCCGCCGTTCGAGATGACCGATCCCCAGGGACGACCCACGGGCGTGAGCGTGCGGCTCGCCGAGGCGCTCGCCAGGCAGCTTGGCCGCCCGCTCGTCATCGAAAACATCGCCTTCGACGGCCTGATCCCCGCCCTCAAGACGGGCAAGATCGACTGCATCATCTCGTCGCTCACCGCCACTCCCGAACGGGCCCGGGCGATCGCGTTCTCGGCCCCGTATCTGAAGACTGGGCTCGCCCTGCTGGTGGGCCGCGAATCCCCCGTGCATTCCGCCGCCGACCTCGACGCTCCGGGCCGCACCGTGGCCGTGAAGAAGGGCACCACCGGCCATCAGTATGCGGCGTCCACGCTCGAGCGCGCCCGGCTGCTCGTCCTCGACAAGGAGAGCGCGGCAGTGATGGAGGTCGCGCAGGGCAAGGCCGACGCCTTCGTCTACGACTCGCTCTCCGTGTTCCGCAGCCAGCGCCGCCACCCCGACACGACACGGGCGATTCTCCGCCCCTTCCGCGAGGAAACCTGGGCGATCGGCCTGCGGCTCGGCGACGACGACCTGCGCCGGCAGGTCGACGAGTTCCTCGACGCCTTCCGCCGCGACGGCGGCTTCGAGCGGTTGGGCGACGAGTTCCTCCCCGACGAGAAGCGCGCGTTCAAGGAACAGGGGATCCCCTTCTACTTCTGACTTCTCGGGCACGATCCGGCTCGAGGCTGCATCTTCACGAAAACCCTCGCCATCCTGGCCTCGGTTTTCTTGGCGAACCTCCGTTCGCTCTCGATGGCCGGGCCTCCGGCCCGGCTGTCCACAGTTGAGGAGGCTTCGGGCTCCCCGTACCCCGTCGCCGGACGTTCACTGCGGCCCTCCAGGCCTTCGTTCACTCGACTCCGACTGCGCTTCGCCATCCATGGCTTCGCTTGTCTGCATACGCCGGCTCCCGGGGTACGGGGAGCCTGAAGCCGGCTTATAAGTCATGTGCTACGCTGACCGTATGCCGCGTTGGCTCGCTCATGTCGTCGTCGTGGCCGTGTTCGCGGCGCTCGTGGCGGCGGCATTCGCACGGATCGAGTATGCCTGGAACTGGGCGGGGGTCTGGGAATACCGCCAGAAGTTCGTCCAGGGCTGGCTCGCCACGGTCGGGATCAGCTTCGCCGCCCTCGTCGTGAGCATGCTGGTCGGTGGTGTCGCGGCGCTCTGCCTGTCGTCGCGTCTGCCGCTCGTCGAGGCCGTGGGGCGGGTGTACGTCGAGTTCATCCGCGGCACTCCGCTGCTCGTGCAGCTGCTGATCGGGTTTTACGTGGTGGCCAGCGCCGTCGGACTCGACAATCGATACGTCGTCGGCACGCTCGTCCTGTCGCTCTTCAGCGGGGCCTACATGGCCGAGATCTTCCGCGGCGGACTGGCGGCGATTCCGCAGGCGCAGCGGGACTCGGCCCGTGCGATCGGGCTCACTCCCTGGCAGACGCTCCGGCTCGTGATCCTTCCGCAGGCACTGCGGCTCGTGCTGCCCCCCGTCGCCGGGCAGCTCGTGTCGCTCATCAAGGACTCGTCGCTGCTCTCCGTAATCGCGATCTCCGAGTTCACGCTCAACGCCCAGGAGGTCAACGCCTTCACCTACTCCACGCTCGAGAGCTACCTGCCGCTGGCCGCCGGGTATCTCCTGCTCACGCTCCCGCTCTCCGCCCTGGCCCGGTGGCTGGAGTCACGGGTGCGGTTCGAGGCCTGACATGCTGCTTCATGCGCGCGATCTCGTGCAGCGGTTCGACGGCACCACGGTGCTCGACGGCCTGTCGCTCACGACGGGCGACATCCAGTCGCTCGTCCTCGTCGGGCCGTCCGGCGGCGGCAAGACGACGCTCCTCCGGATCCTCTCCGGACTCGACGTGCCAGCGGGCGGCAGCGTCTCCTTCGACGGCGTGCCTCTGCCCCGCGACGAGGCCGCGCTCCGCGACTATCGCCGGACGGTGGGCACGGTCTTCCAGGCCTACAACCTGTTTCCCCACCTCTCCGCCCTCGACAATCTCCTGTTGCCGCTCGTGCACGTGCACGGGCTGACGCCCGCCGCGGCCCGTGAGAGGGTGCGCGAGCCACTGGAGCGGTTTCACCTCGCGGCCCACGCCCACAAGCGGCCTGCGGAACTGTCCGGCGGCCAGAAGCAGCGGATCGCGATCCTCCGCGCGCTCGTCGTCCGGCCGCGGCGGCTGTTCTTCGACGAGCCCACCTCCGCGCTCGATCCTGAGATGACGTCGGAAGTGCTGGAGATGATCCGTAAACTCAAGGCCGAGGGCGTGCAGTTCGTGATGGTCACGCACGAGATGGCTTTCGCGCGGAGCATCGCCGACGAGATCGCGTTCGTCAGCGACGGCCGCGTGCTGGCCTCGGGCGCACCCGCGGATATCCTCGACCGGTGCGCCGACGAGCGGCTGCGCAGCTTCTTCTCCCGAATCCTGATCTGACCCGGAGTCCGCCATGCTCGACCCCGACACGATGCAAGACCGCGCCGCCGGCGCCTTTCGCGGGGCGCTCGTGGCCGATGCGATCGCCATGCCGGTTCACTGGTACTACGACCAGCGGGCCCTGCTCCGCGACTATCCCGAGTTCGCCGCCGCGGATCCGCCCGGCTACCTCGCGCCGCGGAGCCCCCACGCCGACAGCATCCTCTGGCGTTCGAGCTACGTGCCGCTGAACGAAAAGGGCGACATCCTGCGGGAGCAGGCGCACTACTGGGGCAAGCGGGGCGTCCACTACCACCAGTTCCTCGCCGCGGGCGAGAACACGCTCAACTTCCGGCTCGCGACCGAACTCGCCGCCCTCCTGCGCCGCGAGCGGGATTACGACCCCGAGGCCTGGCTCGATCGCTACGTGGCTTTCATGCTCACGCCGGGCATGCACCGCGACACCTACGTGGAGGAGTACCACCGCCACTTCTTCACGAACTTCGCCTCGGGCCGCAAGCCGATCAACTGCGGCGTGCGCGACGTCCACATCGGCGGCCTCGCCCCGGTGCCGGCGCTCGTCGCCGCACTCGGGCCAAAGCACCCGGACCTGCGGCGGATCGTGCGGGTCCACGTGGGACTCACGCACAAGGACGACGAGGTGCTCGAGGCGGCCGACATCCTCGTCCGCATGCTCGTGCGGGTCTGCGGTGGCGACGACCTGCGGGAAGCGATCCTCGACGAGGGCAAGGACTGGATCTCGGCGGCGAAGCTCGGCCGCTGGGAACGCGAGCCCGACCACGTGGTGGTGGGCGGGCTGCTCTCGTCGGCCTGCTACATACCGGACGCCTTCCCGGCAGCACTCTTTCTCGCCTGGCGGCATGCCGGCGACGTCGCCGCCGGCGTCGCGGCGAACGCCCGGGTCGGCGGCGACAATTGCCACCGCGGGGCCGTCGTCGGCTCCCTGCTCGGGGCCTCCTCACCGATTCCTCATCGGCTCCTCGACGGGCTGGCCGCCCGTGGTAGAGTCGATGGACTTTTCCCCTCCGGCAAGGAACAAATCCCCAGATGAATCCCGGCACCGGCGTCGCCGCGCAGGCTGCTCCACGGCCGTTCGCAGCCCTCGCCCACCCGCTCGCACCCACGAAGACGCCGCTGCTCACGGGCGCCGATCCCGGGGCGAAACGCGCTGAAATTCGCCGCTACTTCCACCAGACCTGCGAACTCTACGAGCGGCTCTTCGCCCTGATCCGCGACGACGAGTCCTACTACGAGCGGCACGAGCCCCTGCGGCACCCGCTGATCTTCTATTTCGGCCATCCGGCCGTGTTCTACGTCAACAAGCTGATCGCCGGCCGGCTCATTCCGGCGCGGATCGACCCGCGGCTGGAGTCGATGCTGGCTGTCGGCGTGGACGAGATGTCGTGGGACGATCTCAACGCCGCGCACTACGACTGGCCTTCGGTCCGGGCCGTGCGCGAGTATCGCGCCGAGATGCGCCAACTCGTGGATGACTTCATCGGCACGATGCCGCTCGAGGTTCCGATCCGCCAGGATGCGCCCGCCTGGCTCATCCTGATGGGCATCGAGCACGAGCGGATCCACCTCGAGACCTCGAGCGTGATCATGCGGCAGATGCCGCTCGCCGAGCTCCGGCACGGCGACGA
>RFPF01000157.1 GCA_009926295.1 Planctomycetia bacterium | reverse complement strand
GCTGGAGGCGCCTCCAGCCGGGGAGTCCGACATGCAGGTGATGCGCCGCTACCTCGAGCTCATTCAGCAGGAGGCGTTCCGCTGCAAGGGCATCACCGAGAAACTGCTCGACTTTTCCCGGCTCGGCGAGGTTCGCCGGCAGCCGACGGCGATCCTCGCGCTCGTCACCGACGTGGCCGACATGCTCCGGCACGTGGGACGGTTCAACGGCCGAGCGATCGACGTCGACGCCGGCACTGACGTGCTGGTGACCGTCAATCCGCAGGAGATCAAGCAGGTGGTGCTCAACCTCCTGGTCAACGCGCTCGACTCGATCGAGGAGGCCGGCCGCGTGCGGGTATCGGTACGTCGCGACGGCTCGACGGCGGTGCTCACGTTCATCGACGATGGCTGCGGCATGACCGACGAGGTCCTCGAGCATCTCTTCGAGCCGTTCTTCACCCGGCGCAGGGTCGGGCAGGGCACGGGCCTCGGGCTCTCGATCGTGCACCGCATCGTGGCTGACCACGGTGGGCGGATCGAGGCCACGAGCGCCGGCCCCGGGCAGGGATCGACGTTCCGTGTGACGCTTCCGGTGGCCGATATCGGCATCGCCCCCGGTGGCCACGCCCCGAAGAAGGAGGTGGATCATTCCGCCCAGCAAGCAGCCTAGGCCGATGCGGATCCTGTTCGCCGACGATGAGGCGTCGCTTCAGGAGTTGATGCGGATCGAGCTTCCGCGGCTCGGCCACGAGGCGACCGTGTGCCCCGACGGCCGCACCGCCCTGGCCGCGCTCGATCGCACGGCGTTCGACTGCGTGATCGTCGATCTCGACATGCCGGGCGTGGGTGGCCTCGACGTGATCAGCCGCGTCCGGGAGACCTGTCCCGACACCGAGGCGGTGATCGTCACAGGGAAGTCGTCGCTCGAGAGCGCCGTCACGGCGGTACGCCAGGGCGTGTTCGACTACCTCACGAAGCCGTGCAAGCTCGCCGACATCCAGGCGGTCCTCGAACGGGTGCGGAAGAAGCGCGAACTCACGGCGCGGCTCAAGGCGCTCGAGGGGCGCGTGCGTCGGGCCGAGGGGGCGACGCAGCTCGTGGGCGGGTCGGCGGCACTCGAACGGGTGAAGCGGGTGATCGACCGCGTGGCGGCCAGCGACGCCACGGTGCTCATCCGCGGCGAGACCGGCACCGGCAAGGAGCTCGTGGCCCGGGCGATCCACGAGGGCAGCCCGCGGGCGGCGCGGCCGCTCGTGGCCGTGAACTGCGGGGCCCTGCCGGAGCACCTCGTGGAGAGCGAGCTCTTCGGCCACCGGAAGGGCGCCTTCACCGGTGCCGACGAGCATCGTGCCGGGCTCTTCGAGGTCGCCGATGGCGGGACGATCTTCCTCGATGAAATCGGGGAGCTTCCCCGGTCGCTGCAGCCGAGGCTCCTTCGCGTCCTCGAAAGCGGCGAGATTCGGCGAGTGGGCGACAGCCATCCGATCACGGTCGACGTGCGGGTGGTCTGCGCCACCCATCGCAGCCTCGAGGAGATGGTCGCCGCGGGCGCGTTCCGCGAGGATCTGCTGTTTCGGATCAACACCTTCGAGATCACGATTCCACCGCTCCGCGAGCGGCTCGACGACCTTCCATCGCTCGTGAGGCATTTCGTCCACAAGGCCCGGCCGCAGGCCCCACCGGAGGCCGAAGTGGCCGACACCGCCGTGTTTGCCGCCCTCGCCGCGCATCACTGGCCGGGCAATGTCCGCGAACTGGCGAACGTGGTGGAGCACGCGCTGGTGCTCTGTGACGCCCTGCCGCTGACGGTCGAGCACCTGCCGGCGCGGCTCGGTGCGGACAGGGTGAGGGTGCCGCCCGCCATCGCGCAGCCAGTTCCGCAGCCGGCCCCGTCTCCGAAGGCGGTGAGCCTGCGCGAACTGGAGATGCAGGCGATCCGCGATGGGCTCGAGCGGAACCGGGGCAACAAGGCCCGCACTGCCGAGGAACTCGGCATCAGCCTGAAGACGCTCTACAACAAGCTCCACCAACTGCAGGACAGCACCGCCGAACGCTCCGCGTGACCGCGTCCGGCCGATGTGGGGACGCGACACCCGACGGGTCGGAAGGTCCGTCGTTACGTCTTCCGTACGACGCCGGCGAGAACGCCGAGCACGCGGGCGTTCTTCACGTAGATCGGCTTCATCGACGCGTTGGCAGGCTGGAGCCGGATGCGGTCGCGCTCCGGAAACCACTGCTTGAGCGTCGCTTCGCCGTCCTCGGTCTGGGCCACGACGATGTCGCCCGAGTGCGCCGTCTGCCTCTTCTGGATCACCACCCAGTCGCCGTCGGCGATCTGGGCGTCGATCATCGAGTCGCCCATGACTTTCAGCACGAAGTGGTTGTCGCGGTTGAAGAGATCCTCGAAGTCGATCCGTTCCTTCTGCTCCTCCGCCGCCCGCAGCGTACCGGCCGCGACCCAGCCAGCCATCGGCAGGCCGCGGAGGCTGGCGGGCTCCATCACGAGCTCGATCGCCCGCGACATGTTCTTGCCCCGTGTGATGAGCCCCTTGCGCTCGAGCGCCTTGAGGTGGCAGACGACCCCGTTGGGCGAACGAATCTTGAAGGCCTGCCCGATTTCGCGCACGGTGGGACCGAAGCCCCGGACCTGGATCTTCTCGCGGATGAAGGCGTAGATCTCCAGTTGTCGCTCCGTGGGAGCGTCACCTGCATCGGCCTCTTCGACCGCAGCGAGGGGGAAGAAGGAGCCGAGTGGCGAGGGCCGAACGCCCGTCTTCGCCCGGCGCCCGGCGCCGCGGCCGGCTGCGCGGGGAGCCGATTTCTTGCGGACGTGGGCCTTGGTGGCGGTGGGCTTGAACGTCGTCGACTTGGGCATGGATGCCTGACGGCTGGGCCGTTTCCTCGAGGAATGGGAGTGATCTGGACGCCGGTATCTTACTATACGGCCGTTCAATGGCAAGTCCAGCAGTTTTTTCCCCGCAGGACGTGCCTCCGCCAGGTGGCGTAGACTGAGCCGTGTCTCAGGCCCCCCGGAGCCCTCGCCCACCATGGCCCGCTGCTTCACACACTGCGTCGTTCTACCCACGCTCATCGCGACCCTCTCGTGCGGGGCCGGCGCCGTGGCCCGGGCCGGCGAGGCGGCCGCCTCCGTCGCCAAGGTGCTCGGCAAGCAGGCGGACAAGAAGGCCGCGCCCGTGATCGCGCAGATCACGCTCTCCGGGGCCCTCCCGGACGGGGTCGGACAGGGCGGGGTGCTCGCCGACGTGGCGCCTCACCTCCACCGGATCGTCGAGCGGCTCGACAAGGCCGCACGCGACGACCGGGTGGAGGGGGTGGTGCTCACGATCGAGTCGCCCGACCTCGGCCGGGCTCGTGCCGACGAGATTCGCACCGCGATCGGTCGGCTCCGCAAGGCCGGCAAGCCGGTGTCGGCCCAGCTCGTCGGCTCGGCCCCGGTTCACTACATGGTGGCCCTGGCCTGCGACACGATCACGATGCCCCCCGCCGCGACGCTCGAGATCACGGGGGTGCGGGTGGAGGTGATGTTCTTCAAGGAAATGCTCGACAAGCTCGGCGTCCAGGCTGAGATCCTTCAGGTCGGGGAGTTCAAGGGCGCCGGGGAGCCGCTCACCCGCTCGACGATGAGCCCGCAGCTCCGGGCCCAATACGAAAGCTTCGTCGGCGACCTGTTCGAACAGTTCGTGGAAAGGATCGCCGCCGACCGCGGGCTCGATCCGGAAAAGGTGCGCGCACTCGTCGACGCCGGCGTGTTCACGCCCGAGGCGGCCCGCGAGGCCGGGCTCATCGATTCCGTGGGCTACGAAGACGAAGTCGCGGCCGCGCTCGCCAGGAAAGTCGACCTCGCCGAGCCGAGGATCGCCCGCGATTACGCGGAGCGGAAAATGGACAACGACTTCTCCGGCATCGGCGGGCTCGTGAAGCTCGTCGAGATGCTCTCGGGCCAGAAGCAGGACTCCTCGTCGGGCAGGGGGAAGCAGGTGGCGATCGTGCACGTGACCGGTGAGATCGCCGAGGGGAAGGGCCGCGATGACCTGCTCGCGGGCAGCTCGGCCGGCAGCGACACCGTGATCGAGGCGATCCGCGACGCGGCCAGGGACGAGAAGGTGGCGGCGATCGTGCTCCGGATCGACTCGCCCGGCGGATCGGCACTCGCGAGCGACCTGATCTGGAGGGAGGCCGAGCGGACGAAGAAGCCTGTCGTGGCCAGCCTCTCCGACACGGCCGCCAGCGGCGGCTACTACATCGCCGTCGCCGCCGACCGGATCGTCGCCGCCCCCGGCACGCTCACCGGCTCGATCGGCGTGGTGGGGGGCAAGATCACGGTGGGTGGCGCGCTCGAACGCTACGGCGTGCACACCGACGTCGTCAGCAAGGGCAGGAACGCCGGCTGGCTGTCGATGCAGACGCCCTTCACGCCGGCCGAGCGCGAGGCGTTCATGATGACCATGAAAGACGTCTACCGCCTCTTCACCTCGAAGGTGGCGGCAGGCCGCAGGCTCGATCCTGCGAAACTCGACGCGCTCGCCGAGGGCCGCGTGTTCACCGGCCGGATGGCGAAGGAGGCGGGGCTCGTGGATCGGCTCGGCACGCTCGACGACGCGATCGACGAGGCGAAGCAGCTGGCCGGCCTCGCCGCCGACGAGGAGCTCGAGCGCATCCTGCTCCCCGAGCCGCGTGGATTGTTCGACGATCTGTTCGGCATGACGAACGCGGGCGCGCCGCCCATGGCTGGGGCCGACCTGGTCGCCCGGCTGCTCGGGCTCCCCGGCGTGGAGGCGATCACCGCCCACGCCGGCACGATCTCGGCGCTCACCAGCGGCAAGCCGCAGATGCTCCTGCCGGCCCGCGTGACGGTGCGCTGAGGCGAGCGGCGCTGATTGAGCGGCCCCTCGTGTGAGACAGGCTTTAGCCTGTCTCTTCTCAGCGCGCCGGCTCGTGACTGCCCAGCCCCGCTCGCCGGACGTTCGCCTCAGCCCTCCAGGCTTCGGCTCTCTGCATGTCCGCTTCGCTACGGCATCCATGCCTGCGCTCGCTCCCATAGCCCGGCTCTTTGGTCTGGGCAGCCCCGAGCCTCCTCAACTGGTTCGACTGGAAACGGGGGTTGCCCCTACCATTGAGCCGGCGTATGTAGGCAAGCGCAGCCATGGATGGCGCAGCGCAGCCGGAGTCGAGTGAACGGAGGCCTGGAGGGCCGCAGTGAACGTCCGGCGAGATGGTACGGGGTAACCCCGAGCCGGCGTAGCTGGGTTGACTGGCAAGCGGGACGCTTGCCCCACTTACCAGGCGAAGTGCGCGAAGGCCTTGTTGGCGTCGGCCATGCGGTGCACGTTGTCTCGCTTCGTGACCGCGGCGCCTTCGCGCTTGTAGGCGGCCATGATCTCCTCGGCGAGTTTCTCGTGCGTGGCGCGGCCCTTCTTCTCGCGGACGGCCTGCAGCATCCAGCGGATGCCCAGCGACTGCTGGCGGTTGCGGTTCACCTGCATCGGAACCTGGTAGGCGGCGCCGCCGACGCGCTTCGAGCGAACCTCGACCGACGGCTTGCAGTTTTCGAGGGCCCGATTGAAGACCTCGATCGGCTCGGCGTCGGTCACCTTCTGCGCGACGATGTCCATCGCCTTGTAGAAGACGCTCTGGGCGACGCTCTTCTTGCCGTCGACCATGAGGCAGTTGATGAACTTGCTGGCGAGGAGCGACCCGTAGCGGGGATCGGGAATGAGCTGCTCGCGGCTGGCGGTGATCTTTCCCATGGCTCGTGCTTAACCCTTCTTGGCACCGTAGAGGCTGCGTGACTGCTTGCGTCCCTGCACGCCGAGCGTGTCGAGGGCACCGCGGACGATGTGGTAGCGGACACCCGGCAGGTCACGGACACGGCCGCCGCGGACGAGCACGATCGAGTGCTCCTGGAGGTTGTGCCCCTCGCCCGGAATGTAGACGGTCACTTCCTTCTGGTTCGAGAGACGCACGCGGGCGATCTTCCGGAGGGCCGAGTTCGGCTTCTTGGGCGTCATCGTGCGCACCTGAAGGCACACACCGCGCTTCTGCGGGCAGCGATCGAGCACGGGCGACTTCGAGAACTTGCGCTTGGGCCGACGGCGGCTGCGGACAAGCTGGCTGATCGTGGGCATACCGGACGACTTTTCCTGCGGGACGTGGTCTAAACCGCCCTCTGGCGGGAGCCCCAGAGAGTAGCCGAAACCGGAGGGGCATGAAAGCGGGTGCGGAAATCAGGCCGCGGCCCGCGTGAAAATTTCCCCCCGCCCGCCGTTGAGCTGGTCGCCGTGCCAGTGCTGCCAGAGGCCGCCGAGAAGGCCGCGGGCCGAGTCGCCACGGGGCCGGAATCCAGCCGCGGCGAGCCGGGCCTCCACGAGGGGCATGAACGCGGGTGACCACGCAGCCCCGCGGCGGAACATCGCCGACGGCTCGAAGGCGGGGCCCATCGCGATGAGCGATCCGCGCCGCATGCCGCTGCCGGCGTGGGGGCCCACCGTGCCGCCCACGACCACGCTGCCCGCCCGCATCTCGAACGCAGCCGCCGGGCCACAGTCGCCCCCGATCGCGAGAATGCCGCGGCGCATCCGCGAGCCGGCGAGGCTGCCTGCGTCGCCCGCGATCGTGACGAGGCCTCCGCGCATGCCGTGCGGGCTGCCCGGAAGCGCCGAGGCCGCGTTGTCGCCAACGCCGCCCGCCACCCGCACCTCGCCACCGGCCATCTCGCACGCGAGCCAATCCCCGGCGTCGCCCCGAATCGTGAGCATGCCGCCGGCGAGGCCCGCCGCCGCATGCCGTCCGGCGGGGCCGTCGACGATGATCTCGCCGCTAGCCATCGCGGCGCCGATGAAGTGCACCCGCGAGAAGTCGCCCCGGCATTCGATCCGGCGGTCCGCCGGGCTGCCCGCCACGCGAAACAGGTCGCCCAACGCGGCCGGCCGCTCGTCGGCTTGAATGGGGAGCCGCGCGATGCCGGCCGGCGGGAGGTTCGCGACCCTGTCTGGCACGATGCCCGTGAAGTCGATCGAGAGAGCACCACCGCCTGCGAGCGGTTCGAGG
>RFPF01000156.1 GCA_009926295.1 Planctomycetia bacterium | reverse complement strand
GGCGAGCTGCCACACCTCCTGCGCCCTGCGCTGGCTGTCGAGCACGATCACGCGGCACTTCGCCCGCGGGCCGAACGTGGCGGCGTAGGCCTTGTCGAGGTCGTCCTGCGTCACCGTCACCTTCCCCACGAGCTTCTTGAGCGCCACGGTCGGCTGGACGATGTCCTCGAGGTAGTGCCGGAGCGGAATCTTCTGATCGCGCGTCACCTTCTCCAGCCACGCTGCGGCATCGACCGACCCGTCGGCCTTCCGGAAGCCCATGATCTCGGCGGCCCGGGCGATCTCCGCGTCGACGTCGGCCTGGGCGACCTTCTGCTGCGTGCGTTCGAGGGCCTGCTGCAGGAGCGTGCGGGTGATGAGGATCTCGAGCACCTCGGCGCCGTGCCGCTCGAGGCACGCCTGGCGCACGAGTTCGAGAGGAATGGGCTGCCCGTCCACGAGTGCGGCCACGTCCGGCCGGGCGGTCGCCTTGGCCGGGTCACCCATGACGTTCTCCACGGTCGCCTTCTCCTGGAGCCTGCGAAACACCTCGCTCGAGGCGGCGCGGCTCTTTCGGTCCCTCAGCTCCTCCGCCAGCCGGGCCCGCACGTCGTCGAGCTTCACGTCGGCGGCCGGCAGGTGTCCCTCGCACTTCACGATGAGAAACTGGTCGGCCACCTGCATCACCGGCGAGACATCGCCCGGAGCGAGATCGAACACCACCTTCTCGAAGGCCGGCTCCCCGGAATGCCGACGGATCGGCTGGACCCAGCCGTTGGCGCTCGCGCTGCCGACGTCGATGGAGTGCTGCCGGGCCAGGGCGCCGAACTCATCCGACTGCGCGGCCGCCCTGGCCCGCAGCTGCTCCGCCTCCGTTCGCGAGGCGACCACGATGAGGCGGGCCTTCACGGAAGGGCCGAACTGGTTCTCGAACGCGTTCCGCACCTCCTCGGGCGTGGGCTCGAGGCTCGCGTGCGCCAGCCGGCGCAGGGCCAGCATCGGCCACACGATTTCGTCGGCGTACTGCTTCGGCGTCACGCCCCGCTCCTGCTGGATGAGCTCGAGCCACTTGTCACGCGGCACGTTGAACCGCCGCGACATGGCGTCGATCTCGGCATCGACGTCCTCCCGCACGACGGCCACGCCCTGGCGGCGGCAGGCCTGCTCGATGATGGCCCTGTTGACGAGCGTCTCGAGAACCGCGGCCCCGTGGCGGCCGAGACACTCCGCGGCGAGCACCCGCTCGCCGATTTCGGCGCCGTTGACCATCGCCATCAGCTTTTCGGGAGCGGGCTTCGCGGCCGGTGCTTCGCCCGTCTGCGGACCCGCCTGCGCCCGGGGCTTGGGGGCGGCGTCGGCGGCCGATCCTCCCGCCAGCAGCCGCCATGCGAGGCAGGCCGCCACGATCCCCACCAGCGCCGCAACCTCGCGGAGCGAGCCGCCGCGGGGCACGAGGCCCGCACGCGCGCGGGCGACGATCTGTCCGAACCCTTGCATCGAAAAGCCCTCCTTGGCCGTCGATCGGAGCCGGGAAGGTAGGGGATGGGCGGGGATGGCACAAGGCGTCTCGAGCCGCCCGGCGCACCCCGCAAACGTGGCAAATTGCCGCCGCGTGGTTTACGCTCCAGTCGCATGTCCACGCCCGCCCAGAAGCCGAACCATCCCGCGTGCCTGGCGATCCTCGGGCTCCTGCCCCCGGTGACCGCCGAGGACGTCAAGCAGGCCTACCTCGCCAAGGCCCGCACGGCCCACCCCGACCGGGGCGGCGACCCCGCCGAGTTCCTGCGGCTGCAGAAGGCCTTCGAGGACGCGACCGACTACGTGAAGTTCAAGGCGGGAAAGCTCGAGTGGCTGGCGTCGAAGATCGAGGCCTACGCCCAGCAGCAGGAGGTCGTCACCGAGGCGATCGAGCGCGGCGGCGAAGTTGAGATGGAGGAGGCGGACTGGCTCGAGAGCAGCTTCGGCGAGGACTTCGGCCGGGTCGCCGACCGGCTCGTGACGGTTCGGGTCCGCGGGCCGGCGGCCGACGACCTGTTCGCGATCCTGCTCGGCTTCCGGGCCGACTCGCTCAAGGACCTCGCGGTGCTCGACCTGTCCGGAGGCCCGCTCACCGACGAGGGGCTCCTGCAGCTGAAGGGCCTGAAGAACCTGCGGTCGCTCGACCTGCGTGGCACGGCCGTCGGCAAGCTCGCTTCCGAGGCGCCGAAGTGGTTCGAGCGGCTGGAATTCCTCGGCCTGCCGAAGGGAGCGATGGGAATGTTCGGCCGGCTGGCGACGCCGCGCCGCGTGAAGGTCGAGGTCGGCGACGCCGAGAAGGCCTGAGGGCGGATTCCGAGCGGCTACTCCGGGAACAGCCGCGTCGAGAGGTACCGCTCGCCGAGGTCGGGCAGCACGACCACGATCATCTTCCCGCTGTTCTCCGGCCGCTTCGCCACCTGGAGCGCGCCCCACGCGGCAGCTCCGCAGCTGATGCCGCACATCAGCCCCTCGCGCTTCGCCATCTGGCGGGCCGTCTCCATCGCATCCTCGTCGTCGACCTTGATCACCTCGTCGATCACGTCGAGATTGAGGATCTCGGGAATGAAGCCCGCGCCGATGCCCTGGATCGTATGCCGGCCCGGCTTGATCGGCTCACCGGCGAGTTTTTGCGAGATCACCGGGCTGTTGAGCGGCTCCACGGCCACGACCTTCAGCCCGGGCTTCTTCGCCTTGAGCGCCTCGCCGCAGCCGGTGATCGTGCCGCCCGTGCCCACGCCGCATACCAGGATGTCGACCCGGCCGTCGGTGTCGGCCCAGATCTCCTCGGCCGTCGTCCGCCGGTGGATCTCGGGGTTTGCCGGGTTCTTGAACTGCTGCGGCATGAAAAACTGCGTGCTCGACCTGCTGATCTCCTCGGCGTGCCGCACGGCTCCGGGCATGCCCTCGGCAGCCGGCGTGAGCACGAGTTCCGCCCCGAGCGCCTTGAGCATCCGCCGCCGCTCGAGGCTCATGCTCTCGGGCATCGTCACGCGCAGCTTGTAACCGCGGGCCGCGCACACGTAGGCCAGGCCGATCCCGGTGTTGCCGCTGGTGGGCTCGATCACGACGGTGTCGGGGCCGATCTTCCCGTCGCGCTCCGCTGCATCGATCATCGCCCCGGCGATCCGGTCCTTCACGCTCCACAGCGGATTCATGTTCTCGATCTTGCCCACGACGGTCGCGACGCAGCCGTCGGTGACGCGGCGCAGGCGCACGAGCGGCGTGCGGCCGATGCACTGCGTGATGTCGTCGCGAATTCCTGCGGGCATGGCGGACTGGATCATGGGTTCACCTCGCTTTCTGCTCGGAAAATACGGCCGCCGACAAGACCGCGTCAACACGAAGTGCGGCGGGCTTCAGCCTTTCACGCCTGAAGTAACGCGCCGGCTCGGGGTTACCCCGTACCGTCTCGCCGGACGTTCGCCTCCGCCCTCCAGGCTACGGCTCACTCGGATTTGCCTGCGCTGCGCCATCCATGGCTTCGCTGGTCAAATACGCCGGCTCAACGGTAGGGGCAACCCCTCGCCTCCCGTATTCCAGTTGAGGAGGCTCGGGGCTGCCCGTGCCCTCGAGCGGGCTGTGGGAGCGAGCGCAGGCATGGATGCCGAAAGCGAAGCGGACACGCAGAGAGCTGAGGCCTGGAGGGCCGAGGCGAACGTCAAGCGAGAGGGTCTGGGCAGCCCCGAGCCGGCGCGCGTGCTCGAATCCTAATCCAGGAATCCGCTGAGCTCTTCGCTGCGGGCCGGGGCCTGCAGTTTGCGGACGGCCTTGGCCTCGATCTGCCGGATGCGCTCGCGCGTGACCTTGAAGATGTGGCCCACTTCCTCGAGCGTGTAGCTGTAGCCGTCGCCGAGGCCGTAGCGGAGCTTGATGATCTCGCGCTCGCGGTAGGAGAGCGACTTGAGCACCTTCGCGATCCGGTTGCGGAGCATCTCCTGCGCGGCGCCCACGGCCGGGTTCTCGGCGCCCTGGTCGGGGAGTAGGTCGCCGAAGTGACTGTCTTCGCTGTTGCCCACGGGGCGGTCGAGGCTGATCGGGTAGCGGCTCATCGCCGTCACGCGCCGCGTCTCGTCCACCGGCGTGCCGGCGCGGGCGGCGATCTCCTCGATCGTCGGCTCGCGGCCGTATTCCTGGAGGAGCGTCCGGGCCACGTTGCGCACTCGGCTCATCGTCTCCACCATGTGCACCGGAATCCGGATCGTGCGGCTCTGGTCGGCCACCGCGCGGGTGATCGCCTGCCGGATCCACCACGTGGCGTACGTGCAGAACTTGAAGCCGCGGCGGTATTCGAACTTGTCGACCGCCCTCATCAGGCCCGCGTTGCCCTCCTGGATGAGGTCGAGGAACGAAAGGCCGCGGTTGCGATACTTCTTCGCGATCGAGACCACGAGCCGAAGGTTGCCTTCCGAAAGACCGCGCTTCGCCTTCTGGTAATGGGCGTAGATCTGGCGGATCTCGGCCACCCGGCGCTTGAGGCTTTTCGGGGTTTCCTGGCAGCCCTTGAGGATCATCCGGTACTCGTCGACCAGCTTCTGCCGCGTCGCGGGCGGCTGCTTCGACTTCTTGTGCGCCTCGATCTTCGATCTCAGTTCCTTGATCCGCGTCACGAATCCCTCGAGGGTCGGGATCACCGCCTCGATCCGCTGCGTGCGCAGGCCGAGTTCCTCGATGAGCCGCACGCAGCGGCGTCGCCGGCGACCGAGCCGGGCCCACGCATCGCGACGTTCCGCCATCCTGCGCTTCTTGGAGAGCGCGATGCGGTAGTCGGCCTTGTTCTGCTTGAGGAGGACCTCCAGCGTCCGCAGATTGTGCGGGAGGCGGCCGAGGATCTGATCCTTCTCGAGTCGGTCGGTCACCGACACCTGCACGGTGCGGTCGAACGGCAGTTCGCCGCGGTGCACGCGGGAGAGCACTTTGAACGCCTGCTGACAGACATATTCGCACTCGAGCAGTTTGGCCCGGAACTGCGCCCGCGTGGTTTCGATCTGCCGGGCGAGGTGGATTTCCTGGGCGCGGGTGAGCAGCGGAATCTCGCCCATCTGCGTCAGGTACATACGCACCGGATCGTCGGACCAGTTCTCGACCTGCTCGATGAGCGACTCCTCCGCCTCGCCGGATACCTCGACCTCGGCTTCGGCTTCGGCCTCGATCTCACCCTCCGGAACGGCGCCGGCGTCCTCGTCGACGAGAAGGTCGGCGTCAGCCTCTTCGGCGTCGACCACCTTGACGGTCAGATCCTCCACTTCCTGGGGATTGGAAACGACGTCGTCTTCGAGTTCATCCAGCAGCGAGTCGTACAAGGCATTGCTCCTTCAGGGATCAAGGGTGGCGGACCACACGTCCGGGAGTGGGCCATCCGTCGCGGGCGCCGTTCCGGTCGACACCCGTCCGTCCATCGCAACCATCATTCGGGTGGCCGACAGTGTGATTCAAGGCGCGGCCAAGTCCAGTGATCAAAAAAACACCCCGGGAAGGGCTGCGACTCATGGAAATGGGCAAACTGCGCCCCCAGGGCCGGAAGACGGGAACCATCGACATCGGTGGGGCATCCGAAAGGCCAACGATTATGGCGCTGCGGGGTTTGGAAGGCCAACTTTTTTTTCAGAAAAACGGTTGAAATTTCCGGAAAAACGCCCACGGTTGGTAAAAAAATCCGGCCGGAGAATCTCTGCGGCCTTCAGCCGGACCGTCGGGCGTCGGGAGCGACCGTGTCATGAAAGCGGCATACATCACGCGGACCGGACCGCCGGCGGAGATCGCCGTGGGCGACCTTCCCGATCCGGCGCCGGGGCCACGGCAGGCACTGGTCCGGGTGAAGGCCTGCGCCGTCAACCCCATCGACACCTACATCCGCAGCGGCGCGATCGCGATGCCGCTGGTGTATCCGTTCGTCGTCGGCTGCGACCTCGCCGGGGAAATCGTCGCCGTCGGGGCCGAGGTCGACGGCCTCGCCCCCGGCATGCGGGTGTGGGGCTCGAACCAGGGCCTGCTCGGCAGGCAGGGCACCTTCGCCGAACTCGCCGCCGTCGATGCGCGGTGGCTCTTCCGGACGCCTCCCGACGTGACCGACCACGAGGCGGCGGCCGCCGCCCTCGTGTCGATCACCGCGCACCTCGGTCTCGTCGACAACGCGATGCTCCGGTCGGGCGAGACGATCTTCGTCAATGGTGGATCGGGTGGCGTGGGCTCCGCAGTGGTGCAGATCGCCAAACTGCTCGGCGCCCGCGTGATCGCGACGGCGGGAACGCCCGAAAGGCGGGAGCTCGTGGCCTCGTTCGGGGCGGACGTCGTGCTCGACTACCGGCGAGAAGACCTCGTCGCGACGGTGCGCGACGCGGCTCCCGGCGGCGTGCACGTCTACTGGGAAACGCAGCGTGACCCACGCTTCGACGACGCCGTCGCGATGCTCGCCGAGGGCGGCCGGATGGTGCTCATGGCGGGCCGCGAGTCGAGGCCCGCCTTCCCGGTGGGGCCGTTCTACGTCAAGGGTTGCCGGCTCCACGGCTTCGCGATGTTCAAGGCCGACGCCCACAGGCAGGCTGCGGCCTCCGTCGACATCAACCGCTGGATGGCCGCCGGCGCGCTGCGCGTGCCCGTGGACCGCGTGCTGCCACTGGAGTGCACCGCCGAGGCGCACCACCTCCAGGAGTCGAGCACGGTCGGGCTGTCCGGCGCCGTATGCGGCAAGCTCATCATCGAGCCGTGACGGTCCGGATTTCGCCCCGCGGTGCCGGCCGCTACCGGAAGCGGAACGCGGTGCGTGGCGGCGGCGCGCCCGCGGGCTGGTCGGCGGTCGCGGCGGCGGGCTCGACGGCACCCATTCCCATCGACAGGCTGGGAATCATGTTCCGCCACGACCACGTCGCCGTCCGTTGCTGCTGGGGCGCGACCTGACCGGAGGCGGAACGCGGCGGACGGGGCGTCGCCCTTCCGCCACTCGACGACGTCCGCTCGGTCGGCTTCACGACGCGACCTTGCTGGACAGGTGCCGTGGCCGGCCGCTTCGCGACCGCGGGGGCCCGCGCGCCGGGCTCCGCGCCGTTGGTAGCGGCCGCGTCGCTGCGCGGC
>RFPF01000155.1 GCA_009926295.1 Planctomycetia bacterium | reverse complement strand
ATCCTCCGCCGAGCACGCCGAGTGGGTGCTGCACGGGACCATGAAGATCCGCACGCGGGACGTCGGTTCGTCCCCAAAATGATCATGGCCGGGCGGCTCACAGGGACCGTGGGCGGCCGCCCGGTCGTGATCGACGCGGATGATTCTGGGCTCACTCTGGTGATCACTGCCCTGCGCACCGCGTGGGCCTTGCGTGGAGCGGCGAAAACATTCGTGCCGGTGCTCCGGCTGGTCAGGTATGGAGAGGTTCCAGTGCGGGTCACGATCGCCGGTTTCCTGAAGCTGGAGATCCTCCCCAAGCCGAGTGCGCTGGCGAGGCTTTTCGTGCCGAGCCTCACGTCGCTCGCCTGAGTGGAACCCACGCTCGGCCGGGCGAGCATCGGCCGCGCTCGATCGACCACATTCGGAGGTTCCATGATCGCCGTCCTCGCCTGTCTCACGTTGATCGCCGTCGCGGCGGGCGATGGCCTCGCAGCCGACACATGGACGTGGCTCGACGTCGCCGCCGAGAAGCCGATCGAGCATGCCGTGATGGTCCGCGGCCCGTTCGACGACGCCCACCGGAAGACGCGGCTCACGGGTCCTGTGGCGATGGCAGCCACCGCCGCGGACGCGGGAACCTGCTTCACCGTCTACGCGACGGCGGTTCCTGGCAACGAGCCACCCCGGACCGCCGTGGTCGGCGGCGTGCCGCTGCGGCTGGGGGCGCCGGCGTTTCTGCTGGTGCCCGCACGGCGGTTGCGGGACGGTGAGCCGGCTACGGACCCGCCACCCGGAGTCTACGAGGCCCGCCCGGTGCTCGAACCACCTCCGGCGATCGATGGCGGGCCCGATGCGGCAGGACCGCCCGCATACCTGTGCCTCGCGGTCGACTATCGGCATCATTTCGACCGCGTCCCCGTCACGGACGCGGAGCAGGGGCTCGTGGTCTTCGCAGGCGGTGACCGCTCGGCCGGCGGCGCTCGAACGGCGGCGGCTGACGATTTGGGGATCGCCACCCTGGCGGCCCGCGGCACGGCCCGCGTGGCCGTGTGGCTGCCCGTGCGGCCGGTGCAGGAAGGCGATCGGCCCGGAGTTCGGCCCTGAAGGCGCAAAAAAACGCCGGCCTTTCGGCCGGCGTCCGGGTCGGATTCCCGCATGGCCTCGTCAGGGCAGGATCACCGCGTCGATGACGTGGATCACGCCGTTCTTCGACACGATGTCGGTCTTCACGACCTTGGCACCGTCGATCATGACAGTGCCGTCCTTGACCGTGACCTTCGCGGCCTTGCCGTTGACCGTCTTGGCCTCGCTCAGGCCCACGACATCCTTCGCCTTCACGGTGCCCGGCACCACGTGATACGTGAGGATCGCCACGAGCTTGTCCTTGTTCTCCGGCTTGAGCAGGTCTTCGACCGTGCCCTTGGGCAGCTTCGCGAACGCCTCGTTCGTCGGCGCGAAAACGGTGAAGGGACCGGGACCGGAGAGCGTCTCGGCGAGCCCGGCGGCCTTCACGGCGGCCACGAGCGTGCTGAACGACGCGTCCGCCGCGGCGTTCTCGACGACCGACTTGTCACAGGTGCCACAGCCGGCGGTGCCGATACGGCCCAACGCCACGACGAGCGCCACGGCCGCGATCGCCACACCGAAAGTTCGAGATCTCATGACTTGAAAACCTTTCTTGAGCCGCCCTACGGCGACGGAATCACACGAGCGTTGCGGGCGACATGCCAGCACCAACCTCATCTTATGCGAGGTGAACTGAAAGCCCAACCGGATTGCACCTCGCCATGGAAAGACGGCCTGTCGACGCAGGGCCGAATCAGAGCCGGTGCAGGGAAACCTGCGTCGGGCTCACTCCGGAGGCTCGGGCCCGCCCGACATCGGCGACCTTGCCACGGCTGCGAGTCGCTCGATCTCCCCCGCTTCAAGCGCTCTGTCGAACACCGCAACGCCACCGATCCAGCCTGTGAATCCCACACCACGGCTCGAGTGGATGACACGGCCGATCGTGAAGGGCCCGCCACTTCCGTCGTCTTTCGGCTCGTAGATCCCGTGCGGATACCACCACGGGTTGAGCCGGATGGCCACGAGATCCCGAGATGTCTCCTTGCCGCCACGGAGCACGATCCGCACCTGTGTGTAGCGATACTCCCTGAGCTCGGTGCGTTCTTCGTCCGCCTCGGCCACGACCCGCACCGACACCGGCTCCTCCTCGGGCGGGTTGTAAAACTGATCCGATGGAAAGGTCCGGTCTTCGCCGGGCTCGCGGTCTGGCGTGCGGGCAAAGTGCCCCTGCATGTACGCTTCGTAGGCCGACCTCAGGAGCCGGTCGTTCTTCGGGTCGGTGAGCCAGCGGTCGCCGGCGACGCCGTCGAGCCAGCCCGTGAGTTTCTCCTTCTCGTGATCGAGCGTCATCGCAAAACAGCGCCACGCCGCGTCGAGCTCCTCCGGGGCGGAATCGGCGGGCACGGCGGGGGCTTGCGCGGCCGAGTTGCACTTGTGCAACGCATACTTGTTGCGGAACGAGCCTGCACCGTTCTCGGACACGTGCCCGCAGGCGCTCCCCTCCTTGTTGAGCCCGGCGAAGAGCGCGTATTGACGTTGGCCGCGCTGCACCTTGCGCACCCCCTGGGTTTCCTTCTGCACGAGGTCGGTTCCTTCGTGCCAGATGCCGGCCAGGGCGTGGTTGCCATTCTCGCGAATCGCCCACGCGACCACCGTCACCGACCGGCCGCCTCCCTTGATGTCGAGCGGCGTGTCGTGCAGCACAGCGCGCGGCACGAACAGGAATGGCCGGAAGTCGGGATCGGACTCCTTGACGATCCGGACCGCGTTGCCGAAAGGCCCGCGGCCCAGTTCTGGAAAATCGGCATACGTCGCGTCGCGGCCGGTGCCCCAGAACTCCCGCACGTAATTCGCCGCATCGAGCGGGTAGTCGATGGACGAATCAGCCGGCACGTGCGCGGTGAAGCGTCGCTGCCCTCCGGGCTCACGTTTGGTGAAGTCCCAGAACGCCACGAGCCCCGGGATCTCGGTCACGGTGGCGACCGGATCGGCTGCGGGTGCCACCGGCCCGAAGGCGGCAAGACACCATCCGAGGAACGCGACTCGTCTCATCCGCGGAGCGCCCTCGTCTCCGCAGGCAGGTCGAACCGATCGAGGAGCATGACCTTCGTCCAGGCGGCGATGAAGTCGGCCACGAATGTCCCCGGTGCGTCGGCGCTCGCGTAGACCTCGGCGATCGCCCGCAGCTGCGCATTCGACCCGAACACGAGGTCGGCCCGGCTCGCCGTCCACCGCACCGCCCCCGTCTTGCGATCGCGGCCCTCGAAGACGTGGGGGCCCGCCGGCGACGGCCGCCACTCGGTGGCCATGTCGAGCAGGTTCACGAAGAAGTCGGTCGTGAGCCGGCCGGGGGTGGCGGTGAGCACGCCGAGCGCGGCTGTCGGCCCGGTGCCGACGGTGGCCCCCAGCACCCGCAGACCGCCCACGAGCACCGTCATCTCCGGAGCCGAGAGCGTGAGCAGATTCGCCCGCTCGACGAGCAACTCCTCCGCGGCCCGGTCGATCCCGGCGGCGCAGTAATTGCGGAATCCGTCGGCCACGGGCCTGAGAACCGTAAACGACGCCGCATCGGTCATCTCCGCGGTCGCGTCGGTGCGGCCGGGCACGAACGGCACCGTCACCTCGTGGCCGGCATCCCGCGCCGCCTGCTCGATCGCGGCCGAGCCCGCGAGCACGATCAGGTCGGCGAGCGAGACTTTTTTGCCGTCGCGCTGGCCGGCATTGAATTCGCGCTGGATCCCTGAGAGCCCGTCGAGCACGCGGGCGAGCCGGGCCGGCTCGTTGACCGGCCAGTCTTTCTGGGGCGAAAGACGGATCCGCGCGCCGTTCGCGCCGCCGCGCCTGTCGCTGCCGCGAAACGTCGATGCCGAGCCCCACGCCGCCTTCACGAGGTCGGGCACCGCCAGGCCGGAGGCCAGGATCTTGGTTTTGAGGGTGGCGATGTCGGAGGCCGCGACGAGTGGATGATCCACCGCCGGCACGGGATCCTGCCACACCTGGGCCGGCGGCACGTCCGGGCCCACGAGCCGCGTCACCGGCCCCATGTCGCGATGCGTGAGCTTGTACCAGGCCTTGGCGAAGGCCTGCCGAAACTCCTCCGGCTGCTCGTGAAACCGCCGCGAGATTTTTTCATAGGCGGGATCCACCCGCAGCGCGAGATCGGTGGTGAACATCATCGGCCAGGGCGGCATCACCAATGCGACCGACGCGATCGAATTCATGATCGCCGGCGCCAGCGCCGTGGGCATCGGGCCAGGCATCGGCTGGGCTCTTCGTCAGCTCCCACTCGTAACCGAAAAGGTTGTCGAAGTAGGCGTTCGACCACCTCGTGGGCGTGGACGACCAGGCTCCTTCGAGGCCGCTGGTGATCGTGTCCGGTCCCTTGCCGGTGCGGAAGCGGTTTTTCCAGCCGAGGCCCTGCTCCTCGATGGCTGCTCCTTCGGGCGCAGGACCGACGTTGTCGGCACTCGCGGCGCCGTGCGCCTTGCCGAACGTGTGGCCACCCGCGATGAGCGCCACGGTCTCCTCGTCGTTCATCGCCATGCGGGCGAACGTCTCGCGGACGTCGCGGGCTGCGGCCAGGGGATCCGGCTTGCCGTTCGGGCCCTCGGGATTGACGTATATCAGCCCCATCTCCACGGCGGCGAGCGGATTGGCGAGCCGGCCATCGCCGCCGTGCCGCTCGTCGCCGAGCCACTTCGACTCAGGACCCCAATCAATGTCGTTCGGCGGCTCCCACGCGTCCTCCCGGCCGCCGCCGAAGCCGAACGTCTCGAAGCCCATCGACTCCATCGCCACGTTCCCGGCGAGGATCATGAGGTCGGCCCACGAGATCCGCCGGCCGTGCTTCTGCTTGATCGGCCAGAGCAGCCTCCGGGCCTTGTCGAGGTTCGTGTTGTCGGGCCAGCTGTTGAGCGGTGCGAACCGCTGCGTGCCCGAGCCGGCGCCGCCCCGGCCGTCGGACGCGCGGTAGGTGCCGGCCGCGTGCCAGGCCATCCGGATGAAGAACGGGCCGTAATGGCCGTAGTCGGCGGGCCACCAGTCCTGCGACGTGATCATGAGTTCGCGGAGGTCGCGCTTCACTGCGGCCAGATCGAGCCGCGCGAATTCCGCCGCGTAGTCGAAGCCGCTGCCGAACGGATTTCCGGCGGGAGGGTTCTGGTGCAGGATCGAGAGGTCCAGTCGCTCCGGCCACCAGTCGCGATTGGTCATCGGCATCGGTCTGGTCCTCCTGCGGGGCGGCATCACCCCGGCCCATCCTCGCAGTCACGTGGTCGATCTCCAAGTGCCGGACTTTCACCGTCTGCTCGCGTTTCCGCGGCCGCCCGGCAGCGGCTGGCCCGGCGCGACCCCGGGCACGAAATATTCGACGTAGCCCAGATGCATCTCGTCGAACGTCTGCGGCCCCCAGCGGACGGTCTTCGTCGGATCGGGGTTGGCCGGATTTCCAGGGCTGTTGTCGTACCAGGCGGTGAACGCGAGCGTGTCACCGGCTGCGAGCGCGAGCGGCTCGTGCAGCCTGTAGAGCAATTGCCAGTTGAAGTCGTACCGCGGGATGTCGAGAAGCGTCGTCCGCGAGCCGTCGCTGCGGACGAGGTCGTAGCGACAGGCCTTGCCGCGGACGTGCATGTGCGGGAGGAAGCCCATGATCGTGGCATCGAACGGGAGCCTGAGCGACGCCTGCTCGCGATGGTCGGCAGCCCCCGGAGGGATCGAGATCCGGGCGTTCACGATGCCCGCCACGCGGACTTCGTGCCGAGGCGGACCCTTGGCGTAGATCACGCCCACGCGGGTGCGGTCGGTCGTGGCCGTGCCGTTGGGCGTGTAGTGCATCTGGAACCTGAGCCGCGCTCCCTGCGGCAGCTTCTTCGCGAAACCTTCGGGATAGACCAGCGCGTTCTGGCCCGGCACATACTCGCCCCAGAAACCGCCACGCTCCTCCCGACCGGCGTCCCGCGTGTCGCCGACGTTCTCGGTGTCGCCCGCCAGATGGATGAGCGCATGGTGCACGACGTTGCGGTCGCCTGGCTGCACCTCGATCGCCTGCACCCAGCGGTCTTCGGGCAGGTGGGTCTCCACGATCACGGTCTGGTAGGGCATCACGCCCGTGGCCTTCACGTCCACCGGCTGGGCGAACTCGAAGACGGCGTCAGGGGCGCCGATCTGCCAGCCGGCGGGATAGTTGCGTGGTGCGGGTGCGTCGGCGGGATCTCCCGAGGCGCGGCCGCCGGCGAGCCATGCGAAAAGGTCGTTCTTTTCCACAGGGGCGAGCGAGCGGTCGTTGGCCCACGGCGTGTGGACGCGGCCGGTCTCGGGGTCGGCGGGCGTCGCCGCGGCGAACCACGGGGGCATCGTGCCGCGGTCGATCACCTCCCGCACCATCGGCGCGTGGGCAACGAGATCGTCGTAGGTGTCGAGGGGAAAGGGCCCCGCACCGCCGTCGCGGTGGCATTCGACGCAGTGCCTCGCGACGATCCGCGAGATCCGACCATGGTAGGTCAGGTCGGCGGTCGGCGCCGTGGCCACCGGCCTGTCGAGCACGCAGCCCGGCGCCTCGGTGGCGGCGATGCGTGGAACATCGCCTGCGCGGATCGCTGCGAGCGCGTCGGCGAGGTAGCGGCTGCGCGGGGCGGCGATCGAGTAGCCGAAGCCATACTGATCGTCGATCGCACCGTGGTAGACGACCGTGCGGTCGGCCGCGAGCACGACGGCGTCCGTCGTGGTGACCGCCCCAACCGCCGCGGCAAGCTCGCCGCGTGGATCGTGCACATAGGTCGCCCGTGGTCCGAATCTCGCGGCGGCGGCCTGCATGTCGGCGTGCTTGTCGGTCGCGATCGGGTTGACGAGGATCCAGGCGATCGCATCGCCGGACGCTGCGGCGAGCTCCTCGAGCCGGGGCAGATACTTGCGGCTGATCGGACAGCTCGTGCTCGTCATCGCGAAGACGACGATCCGGCCGTCGCCGATCGTCGCGAGCGACCGTGTCACGCCCGCAAGATCTGTGAATGAGACGTCCTCGACGCGGCGCCCGATCCCG
>RFPF01000154.1 GCA_009926295.1 Planctomycetia bacterium | reverse complement strand
CCCCGCGCGGGTCGCGAAACTCCACGACAACGCGCGGCTCTTCCTGCGGCTGGCATGGCCGCGTTATACGCCGCGTGGCTCGAGGCCGGAAGTCCGGGGTCGCGGAGGGGGTCAGCCGACGACGGCCGGCTGGCGGGCCGCCAGCGGATCGATCCGACCCAGCTCCTCCTGCATCGCGGAGACCGTCCTGCCGATCTGCTCGGGGGTGTGTCGCGACGTGATGAAGAATCGGAGCCTCGCCGCCTTCTCCTCGACCGCCGGATAGAGGATGGGCTGCACGTTGATGCCCCGGGCGAACAGGCCTCGCGAGAGCTTCAGGGCGTTCATCGAGTTGCCGAGGATGATCGGCACGATCGCCGATCCGCCCGAGGGCCCCGTGTCGAGCCCCGCCTCCTTCGCCAGCCGCAGGAAGAGCCGCGCGTTGTCGTGGAGTTTCGCGACCCGCGCGGGGTCGCGATCGAGCAGCCTCAGCGCCCCGAGGGCCGCCCCGGCCGCCGCCGGCGGCAGGCCGACGGAGTAGACGAACCCCGGCACGGTGTACTTGAGCCAGCGGACGAGCGTCTTCGATCCGGCGATGTAGCCACCGCAGCTCCCGAGCGCCTTCGAGAGCGTGCCCATCCAGAGATCGACGTCGGCCGGATTGACGCCGAAGTGCTCGCCGATGCCGCGGCCGCGCGGGCCCATCACGCCGATCGAATGGGCCTCGTCCACCATCAGGAGCGCCTTGTTGCGCTTCGCGAGCCCCACGAACTTCGGCAGGTCGGCGAAGTCGCCGTCCATGCTGTAGATCCCCTCGATCACCACGAGCACACGCCGATACTGGCTGCGGACCTGGGCGAGGAGCTTCTCGGCGGCGTCGAAGTCGTTGTGGGGGAACGGCCGCCGCCGTGCGCCGGAGAGCACGGCCCCCTGCAGGAGGCTGTTGTGGGCGAGCGCGTCGTGGAGCACGAGGTCGCCCGGGCCGACGACGTGGCCGATCACCGTCTCGTTCGTGGCATGGCCGCCGACGAACGTGATCGCGTCCTCGGTGCCCACGAACCGGGCGATCTCCCGCTCGAGTTCCTGGTGGATCACCTTCTCGCCCGACACGAGACGGCTCGCCGACACGCTCGTGCCGTAGCGGTCGAGCGCGGCCTTGGCCGCGAGCGTGACCTCCGGTTCGCCCGACATGCCGAGGTAGTTGTACGTGGCCCAGCTCACCATCTCGCGTCCGCCGATCTGCGTGCGGTCGGTCGTGAGCCCCTCGTGGACGCCGAAGTAGGGGTTGTCGAGCCCGGCGTTCCGAACCATCGCGAAGTTCTGCTCGAGGGCCCGGACCTCGGGAAACTCCTCGATGCGGAAGGTGTCGACCGGAATGTCCACGGCCGCTTTCGCCGTCTCGGCCCGCTTCGTGCCGTCCACCGGCATGTGGTCGAGGATCGCCTCGGTCACCTCGCGGCAGGTCTCGATCTGTGGCAGCACCTGCTCGGGGAACCGGCCGCCGAATGCCTCCTCGAGGCTGGCGACGATCTCCATCCGCTCCAGCGAGTCGAGGCCGAGCTCGACGATGTTGGTATCGAGCGTGAGGTTGCCCGCTCGCTCCTTCGCGATCCGCCGCACGTGGTCGAAGACGGTCTGCACCACGTCCTGCGGCAGTTCGCGGTCGGGCCGCAGGGCCCGCGCGGCCTCGCCGACCGGCCTCAGCCGGGCAAGCCGGGGCGTCTGCGGGGCCGTGGGCCTGGCAGCCTCGCCGCCGCCGGGGTGCAGCCACGAGACGTGCTGCTCGACGACCTCGAGCGTTCCCTCGAGGAACTGCCGCTTGCAGGCGTGACGCTGGATCTTGCCGCTCGACGTCTTCGCGATGCTGTTGGGCCGCACCATCACGAGCGCCTCGAGCGCGACCTCGTGCTCGACTGCCAGCCGCTTGCGAATCTCGTCGAACGCGGCATCGAGCTCGCCCGCCTCGCGTTTGCCCCGCTCGAGCTCGGCGACCACGACGACCCGCTCCCGGCCGTCCACGTCCACGGAAAACGCCGCCACCGATCCCGCCCTCACGAGCGGGGTCGCCTCCTCCACCGAGCGCTCGAGGTCCTGGGGATAGTGGTTGCGGCCGCGCAGGATGATCAGGTCCTTGAGCCGTCCGGTCACGAACAGTTCGCCCGCATCGAAGAAGCCGAGATCGCCCGTCCGCAGGTAGGGCCCGGGATTCGGCCGCCACTTCTTCGCCGACTGCGTCCGAGACTGGGCGTCGGGCTGCGCGAGCATCGCGCCGAACGTCTCACGCGTGGCATCGGTGCGATTCCAGTAGCCCTGGGCGACGCTCGGGCCGCTCACCCAGATCTCGCCGACCCGTCCCGGCGGGAGCGCCTCGCAGGTCTGCGGATCGACGATCCGCACGTCCTGACCGTCGAGTTCACGGCCGGACCCCACCAGCCTCCGGGCACCGGGTGTGAAGCCGCCGCGCGTGAGCACCGATCCGGTCTCGAGCGCCGCGGCGTCGAACGACCTGATCACCGGAGGCTCGAACTTCATCCCTCCGGTCACCATGAGCGTGCTCTCGGCGAGTCCGTAGCAGGGGAAGAAAGCCTCGCGGCGGAAGCCGGCCGGCGCGAAAGCCTCGGCGAAGGCGTCGATCGTCTCGGGCCGCACCGGCTCCGCACCGTTGAACGCCAGCGACCAGCTGGAGAGGTCGAGGCTCGCCCGCTGCTCGGGCGTCGTCTTGCGCACGCACAGCTCGTAGGCGAAGTTCGGGCCGCCGCTGATCGTGGCCCGATATTTCGAGATCGCCTGCAGCCAGCGCAGCGGCTTCTGCAGGAACGCCACGGGCGACATGAGCACGTTGAACTTGCCGCCATAGAGCGGCACGAGGATCCCGCCGATCAGCCCCATGTCGTGGAAGCTCGGCAGCCAGAACACGCCCGACTGGCTGCGCGTGATCTCGAAGGCCTGCATGATCCGCAGCGAGTTGTGCAGCAGGTTCTCGTGGGAGAGCATCACCCCCTTGGGCGTTCCCGTCGAGCCGCTGGTGTATTGCAGGAAGGCGAGCGTCTGACCGGCGATGTCGGGCCGCTGCCACCGCTCGGCCCAATCGTCCTCGAGCTCCGAATCGACCTTCCAGAGGAGTTTTTCCAGGCTCGGGGCGGCCGCCCGCAGGGCGTCGAACCGGTCGAGAACGTCACGCGTGGTGAGGGCGACGGAGGCATTGGCGTCGGCCGCGATCGCCTCGATCCGCTCGACGGACCGGTTCTTCCGGGGTGGGTACGCGGGCACGGCGATGGCGCCGCCGTAGAGACAGCCCAGGAACGCCGCGATGAAGTCGAGACCGGAGGGATACAGGAGGAGCACCCGCTTCCCCTGCATTCCCGACGCGATCAGCCACGCCCCGAGCGCCCGGGCCTTCCGGTCGAGCTCGGCGTAGGTGATGTTGAGTTCCTCGTTCTCGCCGTCGACGAGAAACGTGAAGGCCCGGTCGTGGGGACGGTACGCCGCCCGCTGTCTCAGCAGGTCGACGATCGTCTCGGCGAACGACCCTTCTGTGTACGGATTGGGAATCACGTCGTCGGGAGCCTCCACCCACCACCGGCCGCCCCCAGGGCGTTCGGCTGCGACCTGCAACTTCATGAAATTCGGCCGATTCCCTGCCGGGCCCCGCATTCTAGTCCCGGGCGCCAGACAACCGGTAGTTTCGGCCCGTTTCGCGACGCACAGCGTTTTTTCGGCCCTCACGGTGGGGGAGTCCGGTCGTGCCGGTCCCGTTCTCGCGTCGGACTTCGCCGACTCTGCGGCTTGGCTCTTCTCAATGCGCGCCGGCTTCGGGCTCCCCATATCCCATCGCCGGACGCTCGCTGCGCCCATCCTGGGCTTCACTCGCTCGGATCTGCCTGCGCTCCGGCATCCTGCCTGCGCTGGTCAGCTACGCCGGCTCCCGTGACACGGGGAGCCCGAAGCCTCCTCAACCGGAACGGGAGGATCGGGGTTGTCCCCTACCATTGAGACGGCGTATTTGACCAGCGAAGCCATGGATGGCGCAGCGCAGGCAAATCCGAGTGAGCCGTAGCCTGGAGGGCGAAGGCGAACGTCCGGCGAGATGGTAGGGGCGACCCCGAGCCGGCGCGCATCAAACCAGGCATGACAGGCGAGACGCCTGTCCTACGCGGTTACCCGACCGCCGTGGCGAAGAGTTTGTCCAACTCCACGAACACGGTTGGCGGGATGTCCTCGGCGCGGATATCGGGTGCGAAGTTGAGCGTAGCGAAGATCTCTTCCACCATTCGTTTCGCCGCTTCCTTGTCGCCGGTCTTCTGCGCCGCCATGCGCAGGAGCACGCCGCGGAGGTGCTTGCGGCGGTGGCAGAAGATATCGCGCACGAAGTCGTGGAATCGGGCGAGGTCGCCGATCGCCGCCCGTCGCGCGGGCTCGAGGTCGAGCCGCACGATCGCCGAGTCGACCTTCGGCCGCGGCCAGAACACGCTCGGCGGCAGCACGCGGACGAGTTCCGAGCGGCACTGGGCGCCGATCCACACGGAGAGGGCGTTGTAGGCGTGGGAGCCGGCGGCCGAGATCATCCGCTCGCCCATCTCGCGCTGCACGGTGACGGTCGCCGAATCGAAGGGGCGGGGCAGGGCGAGCAGGTTCGAGATCACGGGCGTCGCCACGCAGTAGGGGAGATTGGCCACGAGCAGGAGCCGGCCGCCGGGGGCGGCGGCGAGGGCGGCGTCGAGCGCGGCCAGCACCGCCGGCGCGAAGCGATGCTTGCCCGCGAGGACGTCGCCCTCGACGAGCCCGACGGTGTCGCAGTCGATGAGCCGATCGCGGGCGAGCTGTGCCAGCCGCGGATCGACCTCGCACGTGACGACGTGGCGGGCTGCGCGGGCGAGCCGCTCGCTCAAGGCGCCGGTGCCGGTGCCCACTTCGAGCACGACGTCGGCCGCGGTGATGCCGGCCGAGCGTTCGAGCAGGTCGAGCAGGTTCAGGTCGACGAGGAAGTTCTGTCCCCGCTTGGCGTCGATCGTGAAGCCGACCTGCGTGAACAGCTCCTTGAGATAGGCCGTCGTCTGGCGGGCCGGCGGATTCGGCGGCGACGCAGACGCCCGCGGAGTGTCGCTCATCCGCCCACCGCCCGCGCCTCGAGCCACCGGGCCACGTACTTGAAGACGAGATCGGTCTCGAGGTTCACCGCGTCTCCCTCGGCGAGGCGGCCGAGCGTCGTGTGGTCGAGCGTGTGCGGGATGAGAGCCACGCCGAACGTGGCGGCGTCCACGTCCACGACGGTGAGACTCACGCCGTCGATGGCCACGGATCCCTTCCCGGCCATCTGGCCGAGGAGGGTCGGCGGTGCGGCGAACCGGCAGGTCACCCAGTCGCCCTCCTCGACGCGCGAGGCGAGGCTGCCGAGGCCGTCCACGTGGCCGGTGACGATGTGGCCGCCGAGCCGGGCGGTCGCCTCGAGCGACCGCTCGAGGTTCACCACGTCACCCGCCGTGAGGCGGCCGAGCGTCGTGCGGGAGAGCGTTTCGGGCCCGAGTTGGAACTCGACCTTCTCCCCGTCGACCCGCACGACCGACAGGCAGCAGCCGCTCGTGCAGATGCTCTCGCCGAGCGCTGCCCCGCGGCCGATCTCGCCGGCCGCGACCACGAGCCGCACGCCCGGTGGTTCGGGGATCAGGGCGACGACGGTGCCGAGCGATTCGACGAGGCCAGTGAACATGACGCAGCCGGGGAGGCGTTCCGCGAGGGGGCTTCCGCAGGATAGTCGAAAGCGGCACAATCTGCCGCTGCCCACTCGCCATCTTCCCACCCCGAGGCCCATCTGCCATGTCCACGATCGTCGACATCCACGCCCGCCAGATTCTCGACAGCCGCGGCAATCCCACGATCGAGGTCGACGTGAGCCTCGCAGACGGCGCCTTCGGCCGGGCCGCCGTGCCGAGCGGCGCGAGCACGGGCGCCCACGAAGCGTGGGAGAAGCGGGACGGCGACAAGGCCTTCTACCTCGGCAAGGGCGTGCTCGAGGCGGTGGAGAACGTGAACACGCGGATCGCCGAGGAGCTGGAGGGCTGCGATGCCCTCGACCAGACGAGCGTCGACGAGATGATGCTGGAGCTCGACGGCACGCCCAACAAGAAGAACCTCGGGGCCAACGCGATCCTCGGCGTGTCGATGGCGGTCGCCCACGCGGCCGCCGAGCACTGCGGCGTGCCCCTCTACCGCTACCTCGGCGGCGCCACCGCCCGCCTCCTCCCGGCCCCGATGATGAACATCATCAACGGCGGCGCCCACGCCGACAATCCGCTCGACGTGCAGGAGTTCATGGTGATGCCGCTGGGCTTCGACACCTTCGAAGATGCCCTCCGGGCCGGCGTCGAGACGTTTCACGCCCTGAAGAAAGTCCTCAAGGACAAGAAGCTCGCGACGGCCGTCGGCGACGAGGGCGGCTTCGCCCCGCACATCGGCTCGTGTGCCGAGGCGCTCGAGGTGATCATGGCCGCGATCGGCAACGCCGGCTACAAGCCGGGCGAGCAGATCGCGATCGCGCTCGACGTCGCCGCGACGGAACTCTATGACGCCAAGAGCGGCACCTACACGATCGAGGGCAAGTCGCTCGACTCGGCCGGCATGGTGAACTTCTTCGCCGACCTTGCCGGCAGGTATCCCATCGTGTCGATCGAGGACGGCTGCTCCGAGGACGACTGGAAGGGCTGGAAGCTGATCAGCGAGAAGCTTGGCGAGAAGGTACAGCTCGTGGGCGACGACCTGTTCGTGACGAACTCCGAGCGGCTCTCGCGAGGGATCGCCGAGGGCGTGGCCAACTCGATCCTCGTGAAGGTGAACCAGATCGGCACGCTGACCGAGACGATCCAGGCGGTGTCACTCGCGCACCGCTCGGGCTACACCTCGATCTCCAGCCACCGCAGCGGCGAGACGGAGGACGCCACGATCGCCGACCTCGCCGTGGGCCTTTCGACGGGCCAGATCAAGACGGGCTCGGCCTCGCGCAGCGACCGGATCGCGAAATACAACCAACTGCTGCGGATCGCCGAGTCGCTCGGCGACGGCGCCGTCTACGCCGGCCGCGACGTCCAAGCCCGCTGGCCCGGCGTGTGCTGACGCGGCGGCGTCTCCGCCTGCCTGACTCAACTCGCTCGCGCCGGCTCGTGACTGCCCGGCGCCTCTCGCTTGACGTTCGCCTCGG
>RFPF01000153.1 GCA_009926295.1 Planctomycetia bacterium | reverse complement strand
GCCGGTGCGATCCGGGCCGAGCGGGTCATCCTCTGCACCGGCGGAAAATCCCTGCCGAAGTCGGGTTCCGACGGCGGCGGCTTCGCGATCGCCGAGGCGCTCGGCCACTCCCTCACCGCACCGATCGTGCCGGCGCTCGTGCCACTCGTTCTCGCCGGCGACCACTGGATCCGCGACCTGTCTGGGCTCACGCTTCCCGCCGAGATCACGCTGGCGTCGCCGACGGGCAAGCGGCTCAGGTCGTTCACCGGCAGCACGCTGTGCACGCACACCGGCCTCTCTGGCCCGAGCGTGCTCGACATCAGTCGGCACTGGCTCGTGGAACGAGAGCGCGATGGGGGCGTGCGGCTCTCGATCAACTGGCTGCCCGGGGATTCGGCCGACTCGCTCGATCGGCTCCTGCAGGGTTCGGCAGCCCGCGGCGCGGCGGGCGTGCTCCGGGAACGCCTGCCCGAGCGGCTCGTGCGGGCGCTGTGCGCCGTCGCCGGCGCCCCCGCCGCCGGCGACCTGACGCGCGACGCCCGACGGCGGCTCGTGCAGGCCGTCACGGCACTCGACCTCGACGTCGTCGGCGATCGTGGCTTCACCGTCGCCGAGGCGACGGCCGGCGGCGTGCCGCTCGCGGAGGTGCGGCTCGATTCGATGGAGAGCCGGATCGCTCCCGGCCTGTTCTTCGCCGGCGAGGTGCTCGACGTCGACGGCCGGATCGGCGGCTTCAACTTTCAGTGGGCATGGGCGAGCGGGTTCGTGGCCGGCTCGGCAGCCGCGGCGGTTGTCCGTGGAGACTCCCACACCTCGTAGCGGTGGCCACCCGCACGCAGGTCGACCACCCTGAGCGGCGGTGGTGCAGACCGCGGCGCGGAACTGCCGCCGGGGAGCAGCCGCTCGACCGCCCTCATCACCGCCTCCACGGAGATCCTGTCCATCGAGGCGGGTTCGGGGGCCCACGGCAGATCACCGCCGCCGCGCCAGAGCCTGCTCAGCCTGGCGGCCCACGTCGGCTCGCCCTTGACGACTTCGCCCGCGGTCTTCCAAGGGTGCCAGCGGTTCGGATCGGTCGGCCCGGCGAGCACCACGACCGGCACCCCATTGGCTGCAGCGATGTGGTTGAGACCGGAATCCACGCCGAGGCACAGCTGCATCCTCGCCAGCAGTCCGCCCACGTCGCGGAGCGAGAGAACGGCGGAATGGTCGTGCACGTGCCGCCGCACGGAGGCCGCAACGAGCCCGAGCAATTCCGCGTGCGCCGCCACATCCTTCGGACCACCGCAGAGAAAAACCTCGCAGCCCCGCTCACCGACGAGCCAGTCCACGATCCTCGCGAACCTTTCGAGCGGCCACAGTCGGTCCACGTCGGTGGACTGCAGGGTGAGGAACACCCGCGGCCGGTCGGGGGCGATGCCGCCGAGCAGGGCGTCGGCCCGGGCCAACGAGTCGGGCGTGGTCCAGCACTCGTTGCGGCCGTCGTCGACTTCGATCCCGTCGGCACGCAGGAGGTCGAGGAACAGTTCGACCTGGTGTCGGTGCGGCGTGACGTCGACCGCACGCGAGAGCAGGCAGGCTCCGAACGAGCGAAACCCGACCCGACTGGGGATCCCGGCGAGCCACGCCAGCAGTGCGGTCGAGAGGGATCGCTTGAGAAGGTACACGCGATCGTAGCCACGCAGGCGGAGCCGGCGGGCGGTCGCCCGCACGTTCGCGAACGAGCCCCATACCACGCGGCCCACGCGGGCGGGCCGCTTCCAGTCGAGGAGCTCGTCGGCATATGGGCAGTCTGCGAGGAGCACCGCCGCCCCCGATTCACAGAGGACGTCGATCGTCGCCCGGGGAAACCGACGCCGCAGGTTCCGCAGGAACGGCACCGCCAGCATCGTGTCGCCGATGTAGCGGTTGCGCACGACGAGGATGCGGCACGGCGAGGGCGGGCTCGATGGGGGCATGGAACGTGCCTAGCGTGCGAAGCCGACGAAGAAGCTGAACAGCTGCTGGTTGTCGTACGGGGCGTAGGCGACAGGGACGGCGAAGTCGAGGGCGATCGGGGCCGGCCCCATCGCCGGCAGCGTGATGCGAAGGCCGAAGCCGGGCGCGACGCGCATCTGCTGGATCGAGACGTTCGACTCCACGGTGCCGAAATCGGTGAACACCACCCCCCGCAGCGTGTCGTCGGCCGTGATCGGGAACAGGTACTCGATCGTGTTGAGCCACTCGAACGGTCCGCCGATGATCGCCGCGTTCTGCGCGCCGTTGGTGGGCGACTGCCCGTTGGGCATCTGCCTCGGGCTGGCACCACGGAACGTGAACCCGCGGATCGTGTTGTAGCCGCCGGCGAAGAAGTTGTCGTAGGCGGGCGTGTTGGGGCCCGACATCCCGAGCACCGAGCCGATCGAGAGCACGTGGCGGCCCGAGCCGTCGGCACGCTCGCTGAGGAGGAAGTACTGCCGTCCTTCGAGGATGCCGCGGGGGTAGACGAACGTGCCGATCACCTGCTCGAACTCGAACGTGGCGAGGTGGCCCTGGGTGGGCAGGAAGGGGCTGTCGCGGGTGTCGTGGATGATGCCGCCGGAGAATCCATACACCGAGTTGGTCCCGAGCATGTTGTTGATGGCCGGCGTCAGCAGCCGCGGGTTGTAGACGTCGACACTTTCACCGCGGAACGCCGTGTTCACCGACAGGTTCGGGGCGAACTGGAACTGGTAGCCGAGTCCGATCCTGCCGCCCACGCGGGCCTCGGCCCAGTCGTAGAAGTATCGCGTGTAGTAGGACGCGCTCGTCGACAGGCCGATCCGGGTGTCGAAGAGATACGGCTCCTGGAATGTCGCCGTGTACCGCTGCAACTGCGTGCCGGGCGCGGCCTCGAGGCGGAACCGCTGGCCGGCACCGCGGAACGCCGTGCCGTTGCGGATGTCATCCCAGCTCTGCGGGAGGCGGAAGATGTCGAAATTCTGCTCATCGACGACGATGTTGCCGACGAGCCCGGCGTTGGAGTTGACCCCGGCGCCGATCATGAGGCGGCCCGTCTGCGTCTCCTCGGCATCGACGTCCACGATCACGTAGGGCTCGGTGCCGGGGAACACCTGCAGAGGCTGGTCGGGGGCGAAATTCGGCACCATGCCGGGCTGGGCCACCATGCCGGGCTGGCCGGGGAAAGGCTGGCCTACGGCGCCGGGGCCGGTGGGCGCGAAGCCGGGCTGAAACGCACCCGGCGGCACCGCCTGAGGCATCCCCGGCGGCGCGGCGGGCTGCTGGGCCACGTACACCGGCGGCTGCACGGCGGGGGCCGGAGCGACGGTGCGCGAGTAATCGAGCGTCTCAGGACCGGCGGGGGCAAGCGGTGCACCGCCCCAGGCCTGCGGTGCCTGCGGCTGCTGGACGAACTGCTGCGGGCTCTGCCCGCGCCACACGGTGCCGGCCACACGTGCGGGCGTTGCCGACTGCGGCGGAACCGGCTGAGTCGCCGGAGCATCCGTCACGGGCTTCGGCGACGGAACCGCGATCGCGGCCTCCCCGCTCAATTCCCCCTCGAGCACCAGATCGATCACCGCGTCGCCGGAGGCGTCTTCGTCGGGGCTCTGGCCGCGGAAGCCCGGCCTCTGGGGATCACGCGCGATCTGCTCGTTCGCGTCGGCCGCGTTGTCGGGCTTGCTGAAGACGATCCGCGGGCCCTCGCCCTTCGCGGCGTCCGCGAGGAACAGGCTGCTCGCCTTGAGCCGCCGCTCGTCGTCGCGAAGCTTGCGGATGTCGAGGATGTCCCCGGGGCGCAGCGACAGCCGGTTGAGCACCGTGCTGTGCCTCGTATGCGGATGCTCGCCGCGGATCCGCACGTTGATCTTGCCGACGCGATATCGCTGCCCCTCGGTGATGTTGAAGACGAGGTCGAGCTGGCCGGGCTCCTCCAGAAACCTCGGGTCGGCACGGATGTCGGCGAACACGAAGCCACGACCGCCGTAGATGTCGCGGATCTGACCGAGGTCGAGATCCATCTTGTTCTGGTTGAACGGCTCCCCGCTCTTGAGCTTGAGGTCGCGGGCGAGAAACTCGCTCTTGAACTTGCTGTTTCCGATGAACGAGATGTTGCGCACCGAGTAGCGGGGGCCCTCGTTGATCACGAACGTCAGCAGCGTCCAGTCCTTGCCACCGCCGCTCACGACCTGGAGTTCACGGCTCACCTTCGCCTGGAAGAATCCCAGGCTCCGGTAGTAGGCGGTGATCGCATCGACATCCGCGTCGATCTTCTGGCGGTCGACGTCTCCGCCGAGCAGCCAGAAGATGCCCGGCTTCGACTTGATCTGCGTGAGCAGGCGGGCGTCGCTGGCGATCGTATTGCCCACGAAGCTCGTCCACAGCGACTTGCGGCTGCGTCCCTCGTCGATGAGAAAGACGGCGCCCTTGTCACCCGGCTTGCTGCCCTCGACGGTCGACACTCGCGCCGCGTCGTAGCCCTTCTCGTGATAGAAGGCCTCGATCCGGCGGCGGGCCTCCTCGACCACATAGGGATCCATCGAGTCGCCGACGTCGATCTCGGCCTTCTTGCGCAGCGTGCGGGTGGTGACCTTCTCGTTACCGACGTATTTCACGTAGCGCAGCATCGGCCGTTCCACGACCTGGAAGATGACGACCACACCCTCCTCGACTCGCACGTACTTCGGGTGCACGTCGATGAACTTCCGCGAGCGGTGCAGGGTGCGAACATCCTCCTCGATCGCCTGGACATCGAAGACCTGCCCTGCACGAGTCACGAGTTTCGGCAGCTTCGAGACCTCGGTGGCGTGATTCCCCTCGATCCGCACCTCCACGATGCGATTGGCCGCGTCCGGCGTCGCGGCGGGAGGAGCGGCCGGGGGGAGCGGCACCGGCGCCTGAGCCCGGGCCACCGCGCAGGCGAGGGCGATCGCCAGAGCGGCGTGGCAGGCCAGGATGCTGTGGGCGGAACGGACCGCTCTGGGGGTCATCGAGGATCCCGTGAGGGTGCGGGGGCGAAGCCGGGGAGGAATACCGGCGCGACGCATCCAGCCACAAGCCGAAAAGTGTCCCCCTCAAACGCGGGCAACCGCGGCTGAAACCGGCAGCATCCGCGGTCAGCGTGGATGCGGCGAACGTGGCGTCCGGGCTGGAGCGCGGGGTTCGTCGCTGCTTGACCGACCGGGTCGAACTCCGGTAGTTTTCCCCATTCTGCCCGGGTTTCCGCGCGGTTGGTGCATGGCGTTTCCCAAGCAACCGGCTTTGCCCATGCGGCCACTGGTGATCGACCTGCGGAAGACCGACGACCCGCGCGACGTCGTCCACCGGGCCGTGCAGATGCTGGCGGAGGGATGCAGTGTCGCGTTCCCCACCGAAACCGACTACGTGGTCGCGGCGAGCGTGCGGGATGCCGCCGCGGTCGGGCGGCTCGTCGCGATCGCCCCGGAGCGGGATCGCGAGCCGCGGCTCACGCTCGCCCTCAAGAGCGCCGACGAGGCGCTCGACTGGGCGCCACGATTGAGCCCGATCGGCAGACGCATCGCGCGACGGTGCTGGCCCGGCCCGGTGGCGATCCTCGTCGCCGACGACCACCCGGAGAGCCTCGTGCACCGGCTTCCCGCGGCGGCCCGCTCGACGATCGTGAACACCGGACGGCTCCGGCTGCGCGTGCCGGGCCATCCGTTGCTGGCGGACTGCATGCGGATGCTCGCCTGCCCCGTCGCCCTCGCCGAGCCGGGTGGCGACTCCGCCCCCTCGCCGGTCACCGCGGAGGAGGTTCTCGCACGCGGTGGTGCGGGCCTCGGTCTCGTGATCGACGACGGGCGGGCCCGCTACGCACAGCCCGCGTCCACCATCGAGGTGGACGATCACGACTTCCACGTCGTGCGGCCCGGGATCGTCTCCCACGAGACGCTCCGCCGGCTCTCCAGCCTGATGGTGCTGTTCGTGTGCACCGGCAACACATGCCGCAGCCCGATGGCGGAAACGATCTTTCGGCAACTCGTCGCGGAGCGGCTCGGATGCCGCCCCGACCAGGTCGAGCAGCGCGGCGTGGTCGTCGCCAGTGCGGGGATCGCGGCCTGGGGCGGCGGTGCGGCCAGCAGCGGCGCGATCGAGGCGATGCGGGAAATTGGTGCCGATCTCTCGGCTCACGAGAGCCAGCCCGTCACCGAGTCACTCGTGCGTCAGGCCGACGTGATCTGGACCATGACCGCCGCCCATCGCGCCGCCGTGCTGGCCCAGTTTCCGGAGGCCGGCGGGCGGACCGCCGTCCTCTCTCCCGACCGCCTCGACGTGCTCGACCCGATCGGCGGGCCGGTCGCGACCTACCGCAAATGCGCGGAGCAAATACGGCAGCACTTGATCGCCCGGCTGGATACCATTCAACTGCCTCCGGGTCGCCCGCGGGATTGATGTCGGCCGCAACCCTGAGGACGGATGGAGCGATCGATGCGGATTGCGATTGGAAGTGACCATCGTGGCGTCGCCGCGCGGCTGCGGATCATCGGGCTGCTCGAGAAGATGGGGCACGAGGTGATCGACTGCGGCAGCCACGGCACGGATGCGGTCGACTATCCCGACATCGCCGCCGACGTGGCCGGCCGCGTCAGCGCGGGTACGGTCGACCGCGGCATCCTGCTCTGCTGCACGGGCGTGGGCATGGCGATCGCCGCCAACAAGCTGCACGGAGTCCGCGCCGCCACCTGTCACGATGAGGTCACGGCCGAGATGAGCCGTCGGCACAACGATCTCAACGTCCTCTGCCTCTCGGCCGAGCTCCTCGGCCCCGAGCTCCAGGACAAGATGCTCCGCACCTGGCTGGAAACGCCCTTCGAGGGCGGCCGCCACGCCCGCCGCGTCGCGAAGATCTCGGCCCTCGAGCCCGACTGCAAGTGAGGCCGGCTGGCACGCGCGCCGGCTCGTGGCTGCCCAGCCCCGCTCGCCGGACGTTCGCCTCGGCCCTCCAAGGCCTCGGCTCTCTGCATGTCCGCTTCGCTTCGCCATCCTGGCTGCGCTCGCTCCCATAGCCCGGCTCGAGGGCATGGGCAGCCCAAGCCTCCTCAACTGGCTGGACTGCAATGAGGGAGGCTCGGGGTTGCCCCTACCGTTGAGCCGGCGTATCTGACCAGCGCAGGCAGGATGCCCAAGCGGAGGCGCTCCCGCCGGCGCAGGCAGATCCGAGTGAGCGGAGGGCTGGAGGCCTGCAGCGAGCGTCCGGCGA
>RFPF01000152.1 GCA_009926295.1 Planctomycetia bacterium | reverse complement strand
CCCCTAACGGCGCCCCTAACGGCGCCCCTAACGGCGCCCCTAACGGCGCCCCTAACGGCGCCTTTAACGCCTCGTTCGGCAGCGGCGCCTTTAACGACGCCTTTAGCGCCCCGTTCGGCAGCGGCGCCGCGGCGTCGGCGGGCAGCCGCCGGACCCCCTTCGACGACGCCCTGCGGGGCGCCCGCGAGCTCTGGCCATCGCCGCCCGATGCCGCGCCGCCAAAGCCGGCGGCGTCGCCTCCATCGGAGATGGCGGCCGCGCCGCCCCCGTTCACCTTCGGGGGGGCGAGCCCGTTCGGCGCCGCGGAGGCCGGCCTCGGCAGACCGTCGCTGGCCTGACCATGGCACGGGGTTCCGCAAAAGCGTTACGCTTTTACGGAATGAGGAACCGCCGGATGGGTACGTTGTCGCCATCTCGGGGATCTGGGCACAAGCACGCACGCATGAAGTCCAAGGAAGTGGCTCACCACGCTGGCCCGCCGCTGATCGCCGTGATTCTCCGCGGCCGTCCCCACGACCGGCTGATCATCGGTGGCATCGCCCAGTACGCCCGCGAGCACGGCGACTGGACCTTATATATAGAGGAAGATCCGGAGCAGAAGCTGCCCGACATGAACCGCTGGCATGGCCAGGGCATCATCGCCAACTTCGACGACCGACGCGTCGCGGAGGCCATCCGCGGGCTGGCGATCCCGGTCGTGGGCGTCGGCGGTGGCTATGGCTGGCATGACCCTCGGTCGAAAATTCCCTACGTCTACACCGACAATCACGCGATCGGTCGCCTCGGGGCGGAACACCTCCTCGCCTGTGGGTTCGAGCGGGTCGCGTTCTGCGGCTATCCACGCTCGGCGACGGAAGGATGGTCGGCGGAGCGCGCCAAGGCGTTTCAACAGGCCGCCGAGGAGGCCGGTCGCTCCTGCGAAGTGTTCACGGGGCGCGTCGCGGCGGCCCGCCGCTGGGAGGACCTGCAGCGGGAACTCCAGGCGTGGCTGCGGCGCCTGCCCACGCCGGTGGGCCTGATGGCGTGCAACGACGTCCGGGCGCGACACGTCCTCGAGGCGTGCCGCGCGCTCGGACTGCGCATTCCGCACGACGTGGCCGTGATCGGCGTCGACAACGACGAGATGATCTGCGAGTTGACCGATCCCCCGCTGTCGAGCGTCGATCAGTCGGCACGCAGGATCGGCTACCAGGCGGCCGTGCTCCTCGAGCGGATGATGACCGGGCACGCAGTCGACGGGGGGGTGATCGTGCCCCCGATCGGCGTCGTGGTCCGTGCGTCGACCGACACGCTCGCGATCGCCGATTCGGAGGTCGTGCAGACGCTGCAGTCGCTCCGCCGCGAGCCGTGGCAGCGACCGCGGGTGGACGGTCTCGCGGAGGCCGTCGGCATGTCGCGGTCGTCGCTGGAACGCCGATTTCGCAGGGCGGTGGGCCGCTCCATCCACGAGGAGCACGTGCGCCTGCGGATCGCCGAAACCCGCAAGCTGATCGTGGAGACCGACCTGCCACTCAAGGCCGTGGCGATGCGGGCCGGCTTTCCGTCGTTGCAGTACATGACGACGTTCGTGCGGCGCCATGCCGGCCTCACCCCGGCCCGCCTCCGCGCCGTCAGCCGCAGGCGGTGAAGAGACGGTCCTGTTGCGTCACCGCGCGATTCTGCTCGCGGCGTTCGCGGGGGCTCCCGGCATGAGGCGGAACACGCCCTGCCCGGTCGGAGAACTCGTGAGCACGTAGGCCTCGCCGTCGGCGTCGGTGCCGAAGCCGAAGATCGGCAGGCCATCCCACGGAATCTCGCGATTGGTCGCCCGGCCGGTGGCCGCGTCGAGCTGGAGCGTCCAGAGGCGGCCCGAGACGAAGTCGCCGTAGAGGTACGAGCCGACGAGCGTGGGCATCTGGCGGCCGCGGTAGACGAACCCGCCGGTGATGCTCTTGCCCACCTGGTGGTCGTATTCCCACACGGGATCGATGATCCGTGCCCCGGCTTCCAGACGGTTGCCGAAGGGCTGCGTCCCTTCGCGGAGGCTCCAGCCGTAGTTGCCGCCCTTCACGACGATATCCACCTCTTCGAGCAGATCCTGCCCGACGTCGGCGGCCCAGAGCCGCCCTGTCTCGCGGTCGAACGCGATCTGCCAGGGATTGCGGAAGCCGAACGCAAAAATCTCGCCGCGGGCATCGGACCGGCCGACGAACGGGTTGTCGGCCGGAATCGCGTAGGCCCGGCCACCCTCGCGGCGATCGACATCGATCCGCAGGATCTTGCCGAGGAGCGTGTCGAGTTTCTGACCGTTGCCGAAGGGGTCGTCGCGGCTGCCGCCGTCGCCCAGGCCCCAGTAGAGACAGCCATCGGGCCCGAAGGCGATCGAGCCGCCGTTGTGGTTCCAGAACGGTTGGTCCACCGCCAGAACGAGTTCCTCGCTCGCGGGATCGGCCCGGTCGGGATCGTCGCGGCTGACGCGGAAGCGGCTCAGGTGCTCGACCCGCTTATCGCCCCTGAGGCTGTAGGTCACGAAGAACTCACCGCTCTCGCGGAATCGCGGATGGAACGCGAGGCCGAGGAGGCCCTCCTCGTTGTATTTGCCCCACGGCGAGGTGCCCGGCCGCAGGTCCAGAAACAGCTTTCCCTCGGCCGATCCCCGGTGGAACACGTGGATCATCCCGGACTGGTCGAGCACGAAGCGGCGCCCCGAGCCGTCGCCCGCGTGGGTCACGACGAGCGGCCGCAGCGGCACCGTGGGCGTGCCGTCGTCCGACTCCGGCGACCAGCCCTCCCAGGTCGCTTGGGGAAACGCGGGCACGGCGTGTACGGAGGCGACGTCGTCGGCAAACGGGATTTTTGCACCGTCGGTTGGCAGTTCGCGGACCTTGATCGACCGAAACGCGACCTCGGCACCGTGGTCCTGCAGGCACAAATGGCCGCGGCCGGCCTTGGCGAACTTCGGCAGCGAGGCGAACTTGCTCTTCGCGACCCGCTCGTCCCAGTCCTTGCTCCCGATCTTGAACCGCTCGTATGCGACGCCGTTGACGATGACCTCGCACCCGCCGGGGGCCACCCGCAGGTAGAGATGGTTCCACGCGCCCGCGGGCCGCGTTGCGTCGATGAACTCGGGGGACGTGCGGCCCGCCTGCTCGTCGAGGTCGCGCACCCACTTCGGCATCTGAGGCGCGTAGAGCCCATACAGCCAGCCGGCCCGTTGCGATTCCTTCGCCCCGGCGTTGTCGAGGATCTGCACCTCGGGGCCGGTGTGCCATGGCTTGGGTTCGTCTTCCGTGACGTGGAACATCACGCCGCTGTTTCCGCCCGTCGCGATTCGATACTCGAGTTGCACCTCGAATGCCGCGAACTCGTCACGGCTGACGATGTCACCCGCGCCGTCGGCGGCCCGCACGAGCGCGCCTCCCTGCACCTGCCAGCCGTCCCCGAGCGACTCGCGGCGGTAGCCCCGAAACCCGCCGGCGTCGTGGCCGTCGAACAGGAGTTTCCATCCGCTACGCCTCTCGGCCTCGGAGAGCGTGTTCGGCGGCGTTTCTCCGCGGGCGACGTCGTGTGCGACGAGGCAGGCGCAGGTGGCGATGAACGTGATTGAGCGATGTTTCATGCCTGAAAGTGTAGGGCATCTCGAGGAAAGCCCGCAGCCCGCACCACGGGAAAAACGTCAAAAGAATGTCCGGAAAACGCCTCGCACTGATCCGCCGCGGGCAGGCTAAAATCACGGGATGCGGCACATCGTGGGCGTTCGCTGTCCGCCGATCGTGGGAATTGCGGCCGTCGCGGCGATTTCCATCGCCTGCGCATCGCCCATCGATGCCGTTGAGGCCGCCGGCCCGGCCGTCGACCAGCAGGCGGTTTTCCGCGACCGCGTGGCACCGCTTCTCGCCGCCAAATGCGGGGCCTGCCACGGGCCGGAGGGGGCCGAGAGCGGGTTTCGGATCGACGTTCGCGACAAGGCCACTGCTGGCGGTGACTCGGGCGCCGTCGGGATCGTGCCAGGCAAGCCCGACGAGAGCGAAGTGTTCGTGCGCGTGTCGACGTCCGACAAGGAGTCGCGGATGCCGGCCGAAGGCGACCCGCTCTCGGCCGACGAGCAGGATGTCATCAGGGACTGGATCGCGGCCGGGGCCGTCTGGCCCGATGACATGCAGTTGCTGGCCGGGCTGTTGCCCAAGGGAGAGCCCAAGCCCGTCAAGGGGCAGAGCCACTGGGCGTTTCAGCCGCTCGCCCGGCCGCCGGTTCCCACGGCTCCGCAAGGCACCACGCCGATCGACGCTTTCCTTGGTGAAAAGCTTGCGGCTGCGGGCCTCGGGATGAATCACGAGGCCGACCCGCGCACGCTCATCCGCCGCGTGTCGTTCGATCTCATCGGGCTGCCGCCGACGCCCGAGGAGATCGCCGCGTTCGAAGAGGCCTGCCGGGCGAACGGCGGCGTCGATGGGCCCTATCGCGCGCTGGTCGATCGCCTCCTCGCCTCACCTCACTACGGCGAACGGTGGGCGCGTCACTGGCTCGACGTGGTGCGGTTCGCGGAAAGCCACGGATTCGAGATGAACAAGGCCCGGCCGAATGCCTGGCCCTATCGCGACTGGGTGATCGAGTCGCTCAACGCCGACAAGCCCTACGACCAGTTCGTGCAGGAACAGCTCGCCGGCGACCAGCTCGGCGTCGACGCGGCCACGGGATTTCTCGTGGGCGGCCCCAAGGACGAGGTCAGCTCGCCCGACGCCGTGCTCACCGCGAACCAACGCGCCGACGAACTGCACGACATGGTCTCCACGACGGCGTCGGCCTTCATGGGGCTCACCGTCGGCTGTGCCCGCTGCCACGACCACAAGTTCGATCCGATTCCGCAGACGGACTACTACGCCTTCAAGGCCGTGTTCGAGGGAGTGAAACATGGCGACCGCGATATCCTTCCACCCGACAACGACGAGCGGCTCCGGCGGGTCGCTGCGATCAGGACGGAGCTCGCCCCGTTGCAGCGGCGCACCGCCGAACTGCAGCCCGCGGCGCGGCTCTCGCGCACGATCGTGATCGACGACCTCACGAAGGACCTGACCGCGAGGCTTGCCGAGCCCAAGGGCACCGCCGACCACGCCGAAGGCACCGAGCGCGGCCACGCATCCGAGCCGGGCAGCGTCCGCTCGCTTCCCAATCTCGGCAAGCAGTATCACTGGTGGGCCGCGCAGCCCGGCGAGGCCGTGTTTGCGTATGCCCCGAAGGCCGCGGGCACTTTTCGAATCTGGATCTCATGGGGCGCCGGCTGGCATTCGCACGCCCGCGACGCCCGCTACGTGCTCGATGCCGACGGCGACCCGGCCACGAAGTCCGACCAGCGGGAGATCGCGGCGGTCGATCAGCGATTGTTCGCCGACGGCTCCGGCGATCCGCCGCCCGACAAGGCGTTGTGGAGCGGGTTCCGCGATGTTGGTGCCCACACGCTTGCCGATGCCACGCGCTTGCTCGTCGTCGGCGGAGCGAGCCCTGCTGCCGTCACGGCCGACACCGTGATCTTCGAGGAGCAGGCAGCGGCCGATGATGGGGGGCTTGTGCCACGTCTCCGCGACCGCTTGACCGCAGGGGAGAACGTCGACTCCTTCCCGCCGGAGCGGGCGAAGTTTCTGCGGTTCACCGTGCTCTCCACCAACTCGGCGGAGCCCTGCCTCGATGAGCTGGAGGTGCTCTCGGTCGACGGACGCAACGTGGCCCGGGGCGCGAAGGCCACCTCGTCGGGCGACTACGACCAGAGCCACTACCACAAGCTGGCCCATGTGAACGACGGCAAATACGGCAACAAGAGGTCGTGGATTTCAAACCAGATCGGCGGCGGTTGGGTGCGGCTCGAGTTGCCCGAGGTGGAGGAACTGAGCCGCGTCGTGTGGAGCCGCGACCGCAGCGCCAAGCCGGAATTCACCGACCGGCTCGCGACGAACTACGAGATCGGCATTTCGCTCGACGGCCAGACCTGGAAGACCGTCGCCCGTCATGTCGACCGCCTGCCGCACGACTATGTGCATGCCGCCGCGGTGAGCCCGATCGCCGCGGCCGCCGGCCGCTCGCCGAACGAGCTCGCCGAACTTGAATCGCTCAAGGACACGGTCGCCGGACTTACGAAGAAGCTCGAAGCGCTCGCCACGCTCCCCAAGGCCTACGCCGGCCAGTTCGTGACGCCCGGAAAGACGCACCGCTTCTTCCGCGGGGATCCGATGCAGCCGCGTGAGGAGGTTACCCCAGGCAGCCTTTCGCACTTCGGCGTTCCGTGGCAACTCCCCGCCGATGCCCCGGAGCCTGATCGCCGCAAGGCCCTCGCCGACTGGATCGCATCGCCGGCCAACCCGCTCACGGCCCGGGTGATCGTCAACCGGCTCTGGCACCACCACTTCGGCACGGGAATCGTCGACACGCCGAGCGACTTCGGGGTCAACGGTGCTCCGCCGAGCCATCCGGAGTTGCTCGACTGGCTGGCGAGCGAACTCGTCGATCCTTCAAACCCCGCCGACCGCTGGCGGCTCAAGCACATTCATCGCCAGATCGTGACGAGCCAGGCCTACCGTCAGGCGAGCGTCGCCCGCCCCGACGCCGTCGCCGCCGATTCCGGGTCCCGGCTTTTGTGGCGATTCCCGCCGCGGCGGCTGGAGGCCGAGCCCCTCCGCGATGCGATCCTCGCCGTGAGCGGCAGCCTCAACCCCAGGCGGGGAGGCCCCGGCTTCGATCTCTTCGAGCCGAACACAAATTACGTGAAGGTCTACAACACCAAGTCCACGTTCACCGACGACGACTTTCGCCGCATGGTCTATCAGAGCAAGCCACGAGCCGAGCTCGACAGTTTCTTCGGTGCCTTCGATTGCCCCGACGCCGGTCAGGTGCAGCCGAGGCGGACGAGCAGCACGACGCCGCTGCAGGCGCTCAACATGATGAACGGCGCATTTCTGCTCGATCAGGCGGATCGGTTCGCGAAGCGGGTCGAACGCGAAGCCGGCAGCGACCCCGGCCTCCAGGTGGCCCGCGCGATCGAACTCGCGTTCGGCCGCAAAGCCAGCGACCGGGAGCTCGCCGCCGGCCGTGAGCTCGTAGCAACCCACGGCCTGCCGATCCTCTGCCGCAGCCTCTACAACGCCAGTGAGTTCATTACGGTTTACTAGAAAACGGGAGGCGAGGGGGTCGGCGAACGCTTGAGGAGCCTTGGGCCGCCGCGGCCCACGCGACGAAACTTTTGCCGCCCCCGAGCCGGTGC
>RFPF01000151.1 GCA_009926295.1 Planctomycetia bacterium | reverse complement strand
CCCCATCCGGCAGCCTCGCCGCGAGCCCTCCCGCCGCTCCCACGCCGCAAGACCGGCTGAAGCGGGCCCGGCCGGGCGGGGCGGGCCTTGAAAAGCCGATGATCCACCGCAGGCCGAAGGTCCGGAGGTGGGGGCATGGTGCGGACACTCACGATCCTGGCGGCGCTGGTGTGCGTGGCGGCGTCCGGGGCCGACATCCTCGCGCCCGACTTCGACGGGGTGTCCGCCGTCGCTGCGGCGCTGAGGAAGAGCGATCTCGAGGTGGAGCGGGATGCCGCCGCGCTCGGCATCGTCGTCAGGGGGCCGACCTCGGCCGAGCAGGTGAAGCAGCCGCTGGTCGCCGAAGTGCGGAGCCGCGGCGGGCCGGTCGATCTCCTCGCCGGGCTCCAGGCCGACCGCACCACGGCGGGCTCCGGCTCCGCCGGATGGATCGGGGGCGTCGCCCTCGCGAACGATCACGAGCGCGGCTGCGAGGCGGTGGAGGTGCGCACGTCCGTGGGCCGGCATGGGGCGTGGGAGGCCGTCGGGCTGGAGTTCGGGCCTCGGATCGAGCGGCTGCTGCCCGGTGGAATCACGCTGTTCGTCGACGGCAAGGCCGAGGCGGTGTCGATGGGCGGGCAGATGGTCGGCGTCCGGGTGCTGCCGGGTCAGCCGACGGACGGCATCGGCCTGATCGGTGTGGCCGGCCGCACCGGCTTGCTGCGCTGATCAGGCGAGGTCGCGGTTCTGGAAGAGCACGAGCGCCACGAGCAGCGCGACGGCTGAGTAGAGCCCGGCGTAGAGGGCGGCCCAGCCGAGGTAGGTCCACGGGACGGGCACGCCTCCCACCACCGCGGCTTCGATCGTGAAGTGCTCGAGCACCGGCAGCAGCGTCGCGAACAGCTGGCCCACGAACCGCACGATCGCGAACTTGCCGACGCTCGACTGCACGATGAGCGGCACGAGATGACCGAGGGCATACACCGTGAAGCAGATGATGAGGTTGGGGATCATCCCGAGGCGGGTCGACACGGCGAGGCTCACGGCGGCGAGGAGGATCGTCTCGAGGAGCGAGAGCACGAGCCCCGGCACGACGGTGATCATCTCGTCGGCGCAATCCTTCCACAGGGGATCGACCTTCGAGGACTCGCGGGCGTCGTAGACCACCTTGAGGCTCGTCGTCGCCATGAGGACCGCCCCGAGAATCAGGAACACCAGCAGCGCCACGAGCACGAGGCCCGTGAACTTGCCGAGGATGAACTGCGGTCGGGTGAGGGGCTTGGAGAGCACCGTGAGCGCCGTGCGGCCCTCGATCTCGTCGGCGACCGCGACGCTCGCCGTCCAGACCACGACGAGGAGCGAGAGCACCTTGATGAGCGTGAGCCCGCTGTCCTTGAGCATCTTCACGTCTTCGCCGAACGTGTTGTAGGGGATCACGATGAAGAGCACGAGCAGCACGGCCCCCACCGTGAGAGCCACGGCGAAGATCGGCTGGCCGATCGCCTCCTTCGTCGTGGTGGCGGCCACGGCGGCCACGCGGCGGGGCACGAGCCGGAACGCCGCGTACGCCGCGGCGATCGCGAGCAGCGCGGCCGCGGTCCACGGCAGGATGGCCGCCTGCGGAAACTCAGGCTCGAGCCTGCCGCGCACGCGGAGAGTGACCGGCTCGTCGCCCGGATTCGTCGCCTCCAGCCTGGCGGTCGTGCCGAGGAAAGGGCTGGTGCCGCCCTCGCTCCGCCGCCACGTCCACGGCTGGGACGGCGCGAGATCGATGTCCGGGACCTTCGCCATCGCGAAGCCCTCGATCGCCTGCTGGGTTCGCACGGTGAGCGGGCCGGATCCCTCGAGCGACAGGAAATCGAGTTCCTGGGGGCGGACGTCGAGTTCGACGGGCTGGAGCGTCGCGTGAGGCGCGACGGTGATGCCACGATCGAGGTCGTGGGTCGACGCCATGCGGCCGAGCGACCTGCCGATCTGGCCGAGCGGCACCAGCGGCGTGGTGGCGACCCCGACCAGCGCGAGTGCCAGCAGCAGCCATCCCAGGGGGCCGGCGAACCCGTCGCCGAGGCTCGTGCGGGCCTCGGCCGCCGCCCGGGGATTCACGGCGCGAAGGGCCGCCCATGCCGCGAGGATCACAGCCAGTGCGAGCGCGGCCCCCGCTCCCACGAGCCAGATCGGGGGAATCGCGATCGTCCAGCGGTTGGCGAGCAGCGGCACCATGATCGGAAGATTATTGCCCGCTGGGGCGCCCGTCACAAGGAAGCGGCCGCGTGCGGCCCGGCCAGCACCGTGGTGCTCGGGCCGTGGAGCGGCCAGCGGGCGAGCACGCGATGGACGTCGTCCAGGTCGATTCCCTCGACGATCGCGAGGTCGTCGGCCACCGAGCGGTAGCGGCCCGCCCGAGCCCATTCGAGGCCGACGCCGAAGAGCCGCCGCCGTGGTCGCTCCCCGGCGAGGACGACCCGGCCCGCGAGCTTGTTGCGGGCCTGCTCCAGCTCCGCCGCGGCCACCCCGCGACGTCCGACCTCGACGTACAGATCGACGATCCGCGCCAGCATGGCCTCGACGTCGGACGCATCGCAGGAGAGCTGCGTTGCGAACAGCCCGGCATCGAGGAAATCGTGGTGGTGCAGCGACGCGTGCTCCGCGTCACCGGAATCGACGAGAGACCAGTAGAGTCGGCTGCCCGAATCGTCGCCGAGGATCACGGCCAGGACTTTCGCCGGGAACCGGTCGTCGTCGGCCCCGTCGGGGCCCGCCGACATCCGGACCGCGTATTCCAGCGCGGCGGCCGGACGCGTGATCGCTTCCACGGTCGAGCGGCCTCCGGGCGGACGGGCGGTCGGAGGCACGGCGCGGTCCGGGGGCGGCAGCGGATCCCACTCGCCGCAGTGCCGCCGTGCCGACTCCACCAGCGCGTCGAAGTCGACCGCTCCGGTGCACGCGAGCACGATGTTGCCCGGCGCGTAGCGGCGGCGGTGGTAGTCGCGCATGGCCTCGACCGTGAGCGCCGTCACGGAGTCGACCGTTCCGAGCACGCTCCGGGCCAGGGGGTGCCCGCCGAAGAACGCCGCGCGGCAGCGGTCATCGGCTCCGAACGGCGGCTGGTCGTCGTACATCCGGATCTCCTCGAGAATCACGAGCTTCTCGGTCCGGAAGTCCTCGTCGCGGAGCGCCGGCCGCATCATCCGCGCGAGCAGCGACACGGCCTGTTCCTGCTGGTCGGGCAGCACGGCGGCGTGGTAGACGGTGTCCTCCTCGCTGGTGAAGGCGTTGGCCGCCGCCCCCATCCAGTCGAACCGGCGGTTGATCTCGTCGGCCGACAGGTCGTGCGTCCCCTTGAACACCATGTGCTCGAGGAAGTGGCTCGCGCCCCAGAGCGAGTCGGACTCGTCGCGCGCGCCGGTCCTCACGAAAAAACCGACGCTCGTGGAGAGCGCGCCCGGCGAGATCTCGGCGATCACGTCGAGCCCGTTGGCCAGCCGTTCATGCCGAAACTGCATGCGTCACCTCCAGCGGCTCGCGGCCGAGCGACACGACGGACATGTCGCGCACGGGGTTGGCGGCCAGCCAGGCCTCGATCGAGTCGACGGTGATCGAGTCGTAGCGGGCGAGCTCGTCGGCCAGCGTGCGCACCTTCCCGAGGTGATACCACTGGCGCGCGATGGCATTGGCGCGCGAGGCGCTCGACTCCTGCTGCATCACGAGGCCGCTCTTGGCACGGGCCTTCACGCGGTCGAGTTCCTCGGCCGTGAGCGTGCCGGGCAGTCTCCCGATCTCGCCCAGCATCACGTCGAGCGTTTCCTGCGCGCGGGCCGCGCTGGTGCCCGAGTAGCAGACGGCGGCGGCATGGTCGCGCAGCGTCTGGTAGCCGGCAGACACGCTGTAGCACAGGCCACGGCGTTCGCGCACCTCGGTGAACAGGCGGGCGCTCGTGCCGCCGCCGAGAATCGCCAGCGCCGCCGACGCCTCATAGGACTCGTCGCTGCGGTAGGGGGGGGCCGACCACGCCAGCGCGATGTGGGTCTGCTGCGAGTCGTGGGGAACGTGGCGAAACCGGGGCCCGCGCGGCCCCGTGGGCACCGCCGTCGCGGCCCCCGGACTCCAGTCGCCGAAGAGCGACTCGGCACGGGCCACGAAGTCCGGCCAGTCGATTCGTCCGGCGATCGAGATGATCGTTCCGCCCGGCCGCACGTTGTGCGCGACGAACTCCCGCACCGCCTCGACGCCGAGCGCCTCGACCTGTGTCGAGATGCCCTCGCTCGGCATCCCCCACGGCGCCGGATAGTGAAGTTGGCGCAGGGCCGACATCGCACGGTGCGAGGGGTCGTCCTCGGTGCCGGCGAGGTTCTGCAGCACCATCTGCCGGGCGTTCGCGAATTCGGCGGCCTCGAGCCGCGGCCGTCGCAGCATGTCGGCGTAGATCGGCAGCGCCGCGGGGAGCTGTCGGGCGACCATCGCGCCGGCGAAGCTCGCATGACTCGTGGACACCGCCTGCGACCACTGCACCCCGGCTCCCTCGAGCGTCTCCACGACCTCGCGGCTCGAACGATCGCCGGCGCCGCGCAGCATCATCTCGCCGGAGAGTGTCGCCAGTCCGCAGCGTTCGGGCCCGTCGTGGACGGCGCCGGCCGGGGTGTGGAACGCGACCGCCACCGATTCCAGCCCGGGCAGTTCCTCGCCGACGAGGACGACACCGTTGTCGAGCGTCGCGGAGAAGAGTGTCTGCTTCACAGGCAGGCGGCTTCGGCGACGAGGTGCATGCCGGCCGGCTCGACCGAGACGGGGGCGGGTTCGGCGTCGACGATCTTGTAGACGGTTTTCGCCTTGCGGAAGCCGAGCAGGTGGTAGAGACGCACCGCCCGCGAGTTGCTGGCCGTCACCTCGAGCGATGCCCGCCGCAAGCCGTGGCTCCGGAAGCCGAGGAGCGCCTGCTCGATGAGGCTCGTGCCCAGCCCACGCCCGCGGTGGTCGGGCACGACGCCGATGTTCTGGATCGAACCGATCCCGAGCCTGTCGACGACGCCCTGGATCGTGCCGCACCATTCGAGGTCGCCGTAGGCGTCGTTGCGGACGACGAGCCAGGTGGCCGCGGGGAGGAAGCCCGGCTTTCCGCGGATCTCACGCATCAGACGGCGGCATCCCTCGAGGTCGCCCAGGCATGGGAAGACGGTCGCGTCGATCTCGGCGCGGAACGCCCGGAACTTCGTCCTCGCGTGGACGTCGAGCAGGGCCTCGTTCCAGGCCACGAAGCGGTATCCCGGGGGCAGCGGCCCCCGGTCGCGTGGCGCGGCGAGGTCGGCGTCCATCCGGAACCGCTTGAAATAAGTCGAACTCACGAAATCTCCCGGATCGACGCCGAGGGCCCGATTCGCAGCGGATCGCAGCCCGAACCCTGAAGGTAAGTATGCCCTCCGCCGCGGTCAACGCGCCGGCGGGCGCGGGGAGCGGTTCGGGGCCCGCGTTGCGGGTCCACCCGCACGCCGCTACTATTTTGGGGAGTCAAAAAATGTCTTTTGAGCGATCAAAAACCCCGTTTCGATGGCAGCTGCTCGTCGGCGCGACGGCATTGGGGCTCGCGGCGGCCGGGGCGCGGGCGGCCGACCACGGCCGGCCGCGGGTCGTGGCGACCACGACGATCGTCGCCGACCTCGTGCGGCAGACCGCCGGCGACCGCGTGGCCATCGAGTGCCTGATGGGCCCGGGCATCGATCCGCACGGGTACAAGGCGACGCCGCGCGACGCCGACCGCCTCGCAAAGGCGGACCTCGTCGTCGCATCGGGACTCCACCTCGAGGGCAAGCTCGGTGAGCTGCTCGCGAGGCTCGGCCGCCGCACGGCAATGCTCGCCGTCGCCGAGACCCTGCCACGCGACCGCCTCATCGAGGTCGCCCCGGGGCTGCACGACCCGCACGTGTGGTTCGACGCGCGGCTCTGGAGCCTCTGCCCGGAGGCCGTGGCCACCGCGCTGGCCAAGGTCGATCCCGAGGGCGCGGGTTCGTTTCGGGAGCGGGCCCGCGACCACGCGGCCCGGCTCGAACGGCTCGACGACGAGGTGCGGACCCGCATCGCGGCGATTCCGGCCGGGCGTCGCGTGCTCGTCACCGCGCACGATGCCTTCCGCTATTTCGGTCGGGCCTATGCGATCGAGGTGGTCGGCGTCCAGGGTACCAGCACCGAGACCGAGGCCGGGCTCGCGGACATCAATCGGCTCGTCGACCTCATCGTGGCCCGAAATCTGCCGGCCGTGTTCGTGGAGACGAGCGTGTCGGACCGCAACGTGCAGGCCCTGCGCGAGGGCGCGCGGTCGCGGGGCCGGCCGGTGGCCCTCGGAGGCAGCCTGCACTCCGACTCCCTCGGCGGCCCGGGCAGTGGGGCCGAAACGCTCGAGGACGTGCTCCGGGCGAACGTGGAGACGATCGTGGCCGGGCTCTCCGGGGACTCCGAATGACCGACGCCGGCGCCGCGGCGCGCCCGCCCGCGCTCGAATTCCACGATGTGACGGTCGCCTACGGGCGGCGGCCGGTGCTCTGGAACGTCGATCTCGCCATCGCCGCGCCCGGGCTGTTCGGGATCATCGGCCCGAACGGCGCCGGAAAGAGCACGCTCCTCAAGGCCGCGCTCGGGCTCGTGCCCCTGGCCGGCGGCAGCGTGCGATTCTTCGGGCGGCCGCTCCGCGAGGTTCGCGGCCGCGTCGGCTACGTGCCGCAGCGCGAGACCGTCGATTGGGATTTCCCCGTGAACGTGATGGACGTGGTGCTGATGGGCACCTACGCGCGGCTGGGATGGTTTCGGCGGCCCGGAGCGGCGGAACGCGAGGCCGCACACGCGGCGCTCGAGCGCGTCGGCCTCGCCGACCTCGCGGAACGGCAGATCGGGCGGCTCTCGGGCGGCCAGCAGCAGCGCGTGTTCCTCGCACGCGCGCTGACGCAGGCCGCCGACCTCTACCTCCTCGACGAGCCGATGGCGGGCGTGGACGCCCGCTCGCAGGACCGCATCTTCCACGTGCTCGACGAATTGCGCCGCGAGGGCCGGCTCGTCGTGGTGGTGCACCACGACCTGCGGACGGCGGTGGATTGGTTCGACGGCGTGGCGCTCGTGGACATGCGGCTCGTGGCGGCCGGCCCGGCGGCGGAGGTCCTCACGGCCGACAACCTGCGGCGCACCTACGCCGGTCACCTCGACGTCCTCGACGAACTCGGACGGGCGGTGGAGCGCGGAGGCCGCACGGCATGAGCCTCTTCGGCCTTCCCCACAACACCGTCGTCGTGGCGCTGG
>RFPF01000016.1 GCA_009926295.1 Planctomycetia bacterium | reverse complement strand
GGAAACCGTACTTCGCGCTCGACGTGCCAGCGGACTTTTGCATTCGCTACCGGCAGCCCCGTGTATGTCGTGGCCGTGCCGGAGAGCGTGACGGCTGATTCGAGCACGACATCGCCAGTGGGGGCCGCGAGCTTCACCTGGAACTTCGGTCGCTTGTATTCCTCGACCCGCACGGCCGCCACGCCCGTCGCCCCCACCCCTTCGGCGAGGATCGTCCACTGGCCCGGCAGCGCGCCGGTGGCGATCGGAAAGGTGCCGTGGAACGAGCCGTTGGCACTCGTCGTGAACTCCTGCCGCGCGGTCTCGCGGCCATTCGCATCCCGGAGCACGACCGTCACTTTCTGGCCGGCGAGCGCCGCATACTTCCGATTCGTCGGATCGGCCAGACACACGATGCCCTTGTAGAACACGATCTGGCCGGGCCGGTACATGCCGCGGTCGGTCATGAGCACGATCGCGTGGTGCTCCCGCTCGGCATCGTGCTGCCACACGTCCGTCGGCTCGGTGGCCATCGCCTCGTCACGGCCGTCGAGTTTTATCTGGGCGTGAATCACCGCCTGCCGCCCCTGCACAGCGGGCAAGGCGAAGCGGCCTTCTCGATCCGTTGTCACGGGGATGCCCGCCTTGAATCGCTGGGGATACCCGCCCGTCTCCTGGACGAACGCCTTCACGGTCGCCCCCGCCAGCGGCTCGCCCGTCGCGACATCGACGACGTAGCCGGTGACCCCTTCCCCCGTCCGATTGCCGCCCCCTTCCGACACGATCGCGAGTCGGCTCACCCACACGAACGCGGCCTCGACGACGTTGTCGGTGGCGCCGAAGTCGGCGGCGTGGCTCGCGAGCACCCAGTAGCTCCCCGGGGGCAGATCCTGCGGCACGGGCACGTCGTGCTCAACCTCGGCGAAGTCCTTGGCCCTGGGGATGTCGACTGAAAACGTTTTCACCGGCGGCTGGGCCAGAATCGCTTTGCGATCGGCGTCGTCGAGCCACTGCCACTGCGGCTTGCCGGCGGCCACGCGGGCGAGCCAGTCGGCCTTCACGATCCGCACGTGGGCCTTGTCGAGATTCCGCGCCGTGAGCCGAACAACGGGCCAGGGCGCCGCCCACGTGCGCTCCGTTTGCACGGCGAGCGACTTCGCCTCGATCTCAGCGATCAGGTTTCTGCAGAGCGTTCCGCCGGGGCTCTTCGGATGCGCCTCGGCACCCTTGGCCGCGATCGCGCGCGCCTCGACGAGGTCACCCGCCTCACGCACCATTTCCGCGAGTTGGAATCGGGCAAGCGCCGCCGTCTCGTGCGTGTCAGCCCGCTCGATGAACGCCTCGAGTGCCACCTCCTTTCGTTCGGCAAGCCCGTCTCCCACGGCGGCCCCGGCCGCCCACAGGATCCGGTCGAGGTCGGCGGCGAGGAACGCGGTGCGATCCTGGTCGCCTCGGTGGAATGCGAGCAGATCCCGGTAGAGCCGCACCGTCTCGAGAAGCGGCGACTCCCGGTCCGCGACGGCCGGATCGTCCTCCGGCTTCCAGGCGAGAAACTCGTCGGCCGTGCCAAGGGCTGGAGAATCGGCCGCCAGCTCAAACACGTCTTCCGGTGCGACCACGCCCCGCTCGCCCGACGTGGCAAACTCGAGCGCGTCGCGCACGACCACGTCCCACACCGTCGGCCGGTAGGCGTCGGGCATCGAGCCGGGTGCGATGAGCGGCGTCCACTCGGCGACGGGCAGTTTCTGGAGGGCCGCTGGCTCCGCGAGCGCCGCAGCGAACCGCTTGCGAATCTCGCCGACGACCCCGGGCAGATCCCACGACGCGATCGTGGCGAGGTCGTCTGTCGCCGCACCGCCCGCCGTACGCTCTGCGAACCGCCAGCGGTTCTGCTGGAAGAACATCCACGTCCAGTTCGCCTGGATCGCACGGAGCACGGCCTGTGTCTCGGCCGGGGCCCGTTGAACAGAGGCCGCCAACTGCACGAGCCGCTCGGGGTCGTCCGGCGGACGGTCGCCCGTGGCCGTGAGCACGCGCGTCGCGATCGCCCGCGCCGCCTCGGCCCACGCCTTGTCCTTCGTGGCGGCTTCTTCGACGCCTGCAAGGGCCTCGGCCGCCGTCTTCGGCTTCCCCTCGTCGAGCGCCTGCTGCACCCGCTTCCACGCCTCGGCCCGCGGGCCGCCCGGCACGTCGTCGGCCTCCGTGATTCCATCCGTCATCGAGACACCTCCCAGCAGGATTCCCGCAACGGCCACGGCGACCTGAGAGACCGACCGGAGACGAAACTCTCTTGCGACCACGGCCAAAGCCCTCCGCGTGCAGGAACACCCGCGACACCGGCAAGTCTACGGGCGAGGCACCGCTTCGTGACAGGGCGGGGCCATGCCCAGGACTGTCGGCAAAGCCCTTCCTGCAAAGCACTTGCGCTCCACTGCGGCCTTGGCCTACCGGAAACCGCGGGCTGTGTGCGTGCTATAGTTTGGACAGTTGGATGTCAGTGCCGGCGGAGCGCAACGCCGACACCCTTGGAAGTCTCGTTGAAAGTCGCTTTGGCCCTCGTGCCGGAGCGGCCTGTCAGCAACCAGGAGGTTTCATGCTCCGCTCTTTCTCGCACAGTGTCGCGCTCGCCGCTTTCGTGACCCTCGGCGCCGCCCAGGCAGGGCGCACTGCGGAGAAACTGTCGTTCAACAAGGACATCCGGCCGCTCCTGGTCGAAAACTGCTTCGGCTGCCACGGAGCCGACTCGGCCAGCCGCAAGGCGGACCTGCGGCTCGACGACCGCGACGCGGCGGTCGAGAGCGGCGCGATCGTGCCGGGCGACCCGGATTCGAGCGTGGCTCTCGACCGGATTTTCTCCGACGATCCCGAAGAGGTGATGCCGCCGCCGTCCGTGAAGAAGGTGCTCACGCCCGAGCAAAAAGAACTGCTCGAGCGGTGGATCGCCGAGGGCGCCGAGTACCAGCCGCACTGGTCGTTCATCCCGCCGAAGCGGCCCGACCTGCCCGCCGTCAAAGATGAGGGCTGGGCGAGGAACCCGATCGATCGATTCATCCTCGCCAGGCTCGAGCAGGAGGGGCTCACGCCCGCAGCCGAAGCTGATCGCCACGTGCTCGCCCGCCGCCTCGCCCTCGACCTCACCGGCCTGCCGCCGGAGCCGGCGCTCGTCGATGCGTTCGTGCATGACCCGCATCCCGACGCCTACGACCGGCTCGTGGACACGCTGCTGGCGAGCCTCGAATGGGGCGAGCACCGCGGCCGTCACTGGCTCGACTACGCCCGCTATGGCGACACGCACGGCATCCACTTCGACAATTTCCGCGAGATGTGGACCTACCGGCAGTGGGTGATCAATGCCTTCAACCGCAACATCCCGTTCGACCAGTTTACGATCCTGCAGCTCGCCGGCGACCTCGTGCAGGACCATGGTCTGGATGCCACCCCAGACCAGGTCCTCGACAACAAGATCGCGAGCGGCTTCAACCGCTGCAACATCACGACGAACGAGGGCGGCATCATCGACGAGGAATACGCCGTGCTCTACGCCCGCGACCGCACCGAGACGACGTCGGCGGTTTGGCTCGGCCTCACGACCGGCTGCGCCGTGTGCCACAACCACAAGTTCGATCCGCTCTCGCAGCGGGAGTTCTACGAGCTCTCGGCGTTCTTCAACAACACGACCCAGGCAGTCAAGGACGGCAACGTCGCGGACACGCCGCCCATCCTGACGGTGCCGAAACCAGAAGACCGCCCGCGTTTCGTGGTTCTGGAACGGGAGATACCCGTCGCCAAGACCGCCGTCGACGCACGCAGGAAGGCGGCACGCCCCGCATTCGACGCCTGGATCCAGCAGGCCGATGCGACCGCCGTGGCGAAATCGCTGCCTCAGGATACGCCCCACGTCGACCTGCCGCTCATCGAAGGACAGGGTGCAACAGCCCGAGTCAGGCTCATCGGCAAGGAGAGCGATCTTTCCCTGACACCCGCGACCACGTGGCAGCCGGGCCCGAATGGCGAACCTGCACTCCTCCTCGACGGCAAGGCGGCCGAGATCCCCAGCGCGGGTGATTTCGAGCACGACCACGCGTTCAGCGTGTCGTTCTGGATTCGGCCTCCGGCCAACGATGGCGGCTATGCCGTCATCGCCCGGATGGACGACGCCAATGCCCACCGCGGCTGGGACGTGTGGGTGCAGGGCCGCCGTGTGGCCATGCACATGGTCCACGCGTGGCCCGACGACGCCTTCAAGGTGGCCGCGAAGGACCAGCTCAGGGCCGACACGTGGACCCTCGTGACGCTGGCCTACGACGGCTCCGGCAAGGCCGAGGGCGTGAAGATTTTTTACGACGGCAAGGTCCAGCAGAAGCCCAACGTCGAGAACAACAAGTTCAAGCGGAATTCGATCAAGAGCGACGTACCGCTGACGATCGGCAGCCGGTCCCCCGACGGGGCGGCGCGGGGCGTCGGCCTTGCGAATCTCTCGATCTGGGGGCGCGGACTCTCCGCCGGTGAGGTGGAGGGGCTCTCACGGGCACAGACGATCGCCGACATCGTAAAGCTGCCTGCGGCCGAGCGGCCCAAGGCGGCCAACGCGATCTACGATTGGTGGCTCGCCACGTTCGACGAGCCGTTCAAGCGGGAGACGGCCGCGCTCGGCAGGCTCGAGGCCGAAAGCACCGAGATCCGCAAGCGCGGCACGATCGCGCACGTGATGCAGGAAAAGCCCGAGATGCCCAAGGCCTTCATCCTCGACCGCGGCGAATACGACAAGCGGAAGGACGAGGTGAAGCCCGACACTCCCGACATTCTTCCGCCGTTCCCCGAGAGCCTGCCGAAGAACCGCCTCGGCCTCGCGCAATGGCTCCTGCTTCAGGATCATCCGCTCACCTCCCGCGTGACGGTGAACCGCTTCTGGCAGGAGATCTTCGGCACGGGCCTCGTGCGCACGGCCGGTGACTTCGGGATCACGGGCGAGCTGCCGAGCCATCCCGAACTCCTTGATTGGCTGGCCGTCGAGTTCCGCGAGAGCGGATGGGACGTGAAGAAGCTCTTCAAGCTGATGGTGACGAGCGCCGCCTATCGGCAGAGCGCGGCGACGACTCCCGAAAAAATCACGAAAGACAACGCCAACCGGCTGCTCTCGCGGGGCCCCCGGTTCCGCATGGATGCCGAGATGGTGCGCGACTACGCCCTTGCCTCGAGCGGCCTGCTCGTCAAGCAGATCGGCGGCCCGAGCGTGCGGCCCTATCAGCCCGAGGGCGTGTGGGAGGCGGTGGCCATGCCCGAAAGCAACACCCGCACTACAAGCGCGATGCCGGTGAGAACCTCTATCGGCGCAGCATGTATTGGTTTTGGAAGCGATCGGCGCCCCCATCATCGATGGAGATCTTCAATGCACCTTCGCGCGAGAGCTGCTGCGTGAAGCGGGAGAGGACCAACACGCCCCTCCAGGCACTCGTCACGCTCAACGACCCACAGTTCGTCGAGGCGGCGCGGTTCCTGGCCGATCGGGCTCTGGAGATCGGCGGTCCCTCAGACGAAGGGCGGTTCGAATTCATCGCCGAGCGCGTGCTCGCCCGGCCGTTGGCCGCCGAGGAGATGGCGATCGTGAAGCAGTCGCTCGCCGACCTCGCTGCGTGGTACGCCGCCCACCCCGACGACGCCAAAGCCCTGATCGCGATCGGCGACACGAAGCCGCGGGCAGCCGATCCAGTCCAGCTCGCGAGCTGGACGATGCTCACCAACGAACTCCTGAACCTCGATGAAGTCCTCTGCAAATGAACCCTCCCCCGATTCGTTCTCCGCTCGATGAGCTGGGCCTGAACCTGACACGCCGTCGGTTTTTCGAGCGGGGCAGCCACCTGCTCGGTGGCGCCGCGCTTGCGTCGCTGCTGGGGGAGGACCGGGCCTGGGCCAACGCCTCCGTCGGCCCGCACTTCGCCCCGAAGGCGAAGCACGTGATCTACCTGCACATGGTGGGCGGCCCGCCGCAGCAGGACCTCTACGACTACAAGCCGAAGATGGACGATTGGTACGACAAGGATCTCCCCGAGAGCGTCCGCAACGGCCAGCGGCTCACCACGATGACGAGCGGCCAGAAGCGGTTTCCGATCGCGCCGTCCGTGTTCAAGTTCGCCCAGCACGGCGCGAGCGGGATGTGGGTGAGCGAACTCCTGCCGTACACCGCCAGGATGGTCGACGAGATGTGCTTCATCCGGAGCATGCACACCGAAGCGATCAACCACGAGCCGGCGATCTGCTACATGCAGACCGGCAACCAGATCGTGGGCCGTCCCTGCCTCGGCTCGTGGACGGCCTACGGCCTCGGCTCGCTCAACAAGGATCTGCCCACGTTCGTCGTGCTCACGGCCCGCTCCACGAAGCCCGAGCAGGCGCAGGCAATCGGGGCCCGGCTCTGGTCGAGCGGCTACCTGCCCGGTGAGTATGCGGGCGTAAGCCTGCGCTCGGCTGGCGACCCGATCCTCTACATCAACAACCCGCCCGGCGTGCCCGCCGACGTCCGTCGCAAGACGCTCGACGGCCTCCAGGCCTTGAACCAGCGCACGCTCGCCGAGATCGGCGACCCCGAGACGCGCACGCGGATCGCCCAATACGAGATGGCCTTCCGGATGCAGACGAGCGTGCCGGACCTCACGAACATCGCGAGCGAGTCGGCAAGCACGCTCGCCCTCTACGGCGACGACGTGAAGAACCCCGGCTCATTCGCCAACTCGGTTCTCATGGCCCGGCGGATGGTCGAGCGGGGCGTGCGGTTCGTGCAGATCTATCTCAACCACTGGGACACGCATGCCAACGTGGTCGGCCGGCTCAAGAACGGCTGCAAGGACATCGACCAGCCCTGCTTCGGCCTCGTGCAGGATCTCAAGGCCCGCGGCCTCTTGGACGAGACGCTCATCATCTGGGGCGGTGAGTTCGGCCGCACGGTCTACTCGCAGGGCGGCCTCTCGAAGGAAAACTACGGCCGCGACCACCACCCGCGCTGCTTCACGATGTGGATGGCCGGGGGCGGGGCCCGCGGGGGTCAGATCCACGGGGAGACCGACGACTTCTCCTACAACATCGTCAAAGACCCGGTGCACATCCGGGATTTCCACGCCACGGTGCTGCACCTGCTCGGGTTCGACCACGAGCGGTTCACCTACCGCCACCTGGGGCTGGATCAAAAGCTCACCGGTGTCGAGCACGCCAAGGTGATCCCCGACCTGCTCGCCTAATGTCAGCCGCGGGCGATGCGATTCTTCTCGTCGAGCACGATCACCGCCGGGGCATGCGCGGTGGATTCCGCCTCGCTCAGCCAGGCGAACGACATGATCGTGAGCCGGTCGCCGGGCTTGCCGAGGTGGGCAGTCGCCCCGTTGAGTTCGATCACGCCCGAACCGGCCTCGCCGAAGATTACGTAGGTTTCGAACCGCTCGCCGTTGGCCAGGTTGCCCACGAGGATTCGCTCATAGGCCCGCAGCCCCACCCGCTCGGCGAGGTCGGCGGCGATCGTCAGGCTGCCTTCGTAGTCGACCGAGGCGCCCGTCACGGTGGCACGGTGGATTTTCGACTTGAGCAGGCAGGTCATCATGGCGGGATGCGGGTTCTCTACTGTACCCCGCCCCGGGCCTGCGATGTCAGTCCACGGCGAGTTTCCGCCGGTAGATGGCATCACCGTTGGTCACGTGGAGCTCGTCCCGCTTCTCGCCCGCGAGGACGCAGCTCGTAAGCGGCTTGTCGGGCCGGGGCTTCGGCAACACGCCGCACAGTCGGCCCGTCGGGTCGAACACCTGCACGCCGAGGGCCGACGCGACATACCACCGCCCCGCCCGATCGACCGCCATCCCATCCCCCGCTGATGCCGTGAGGAGGGGCGGCGGCTCGTGGAATTTGAATTCGCCCTTTGGATCGATCGGCCGCCGCATCTCCATCGTCGGAGCCTTCGCATCGAGCGTGCCGTCGGCCCGCACACGAAACATCCACGTGTGCCCGCCCTTGTAGTCGGAGACGGCGAGCGTGCCGGAGTCATTCGAGACCGCGATGCCGTTGGGCCCGGTGATCCCGGTGTCGGCGGCAGACGTGGCACCCATCTTCGGATCGATCCGGGTCACCTGCTGCTTGCCCGTCTCGGTGACATAGATCGTGCCATCGGGCAGGATCGCCAGGTCGTTCGGAGCCAGGTCGCCGGCGATCTCCTCGACGCGGCCGGTGGCTGGATCGATCGCTATCAGGCGTTTCTTCGGCCCGTTGCATCCATAGAGCCGGCCATCGGGGGCGAACTCGAGGCCGCTGACGGCTTCCTGCGCGATCGTGGTGCGAGCGCGATCGGCTGTCGCGATGCGGTACACCGCGGGTGCCTTCATGTCGCAGAAGTAGAAGTTGCCGGCGGCGTCGACGCACGGGGCATCGGCAAAACCGAGTCCATCCGCGACGACCTCCCAGCCCGCGCCCGGCACGAGCAACCGGCGGAGCGCCATGTCGCCGGGGAGATCCTTCCCAGCCATGGCCTGGGCCGCGTGCGGCGTGCTCCGCCAGAGCCATGCAAGCGCGTCGGGAAAGAGCCGGCTCGCATGGTGGGCGTCGTGGGCATAGCCCTCGGCCCAGTCGAACCGCACGTCGTATCCCATGAACTCGAGAGCCGCCGCCATCTGCTTGTTCGCAAGCGGCCAGTTGCCGAACGGGTTGTCGAGGTCGCCGCTCGTGTCGGCGAGATACACGCGGATCGGCTTGGGCTCGGTCTTCCGCACGAGCGACGGATACGCGTTGCCGCCGCGCAGGCCGGTGAAGCTGCCGATCGAGGAGAGCACGCGGCCGAACTGATCGGGCCGCTCCCAGGCGACGGTGAACGCGCAGATGCCCCCGGAACTCGCCCCGCAGATCGCCCGCTGCGCCGGATCTGCGGCAAGCGGCTGCTTCTTCGCCACCTCGGGCAGGATCTCCTCGAGGAGAAACCTGGCGTAGCGGTCGCCGAGCGAGTCGTATTCGAACGAGCGATTCGAGTTCTTCCACGGGGTTTTCGGCTTCTCCTTGGCCTGCTCGTGCCCCGGATCGATGAACACGGCGACCGTCGGCGGCATGGTTCCGGCGGCGATGAGGTTGTCGAACACGACGGGCACGCGCCACTGGCCGTCGGGCTTGAGATACCCGTGACCATCCTGGAAGACCATCACGGCCGCCGGCACGTCGGGCCGAGCCTGCGCCGGCACATAAATCGCCCAGTCTCGCACCGTGCCTGGAAAAACCTTCGACTCAAAAGGGGGCATCCGCTCGATGCGTCCCTTCGGCACGTCGTCCCGTGGTACGGCGAGTGGATGCGGCTCCCACTTTCCCGGCTTTTCAGCCACCACCGGGGTCACGGGCGCGGGCGGCGCGTCGGACCAGAGCCAGCGAAGCCCATCGGCGAAGATCGCGCCCGCCGCCTTCCCTGAGTGGCCGCCGTCGGTGAGCTCGAAGCGATGGTCGTAGCCGGCGAAGGCGAGGGCGGCCGCCATGTCGGCATTGGCGAGCGGCCAACTGCCGAAGAGGTTGTCGATGTCCTCTCGGCCGTCCTGCACGTAGACCTTGACCGGCTTCGGCTTGTCCTTCGTCTTCCGCACGAGCACGGGATAGGCATAGCCGCCGCGGATGTCGGTGAAGCTGCCGATGTGGCTCATGACGCGGCCGAACTGGTCGGGCCGCTCCCATGCGGCGGTAAAAGCACAGATCCCGCCCGACGATTGACCGCAGATCGCCCGGTGCTTTGGATCGGCCGACACCTTCAGCCCGTCGAGCGCGACCGGCAGCAGTTCTTCGACGAGAAACCGTGCATAGCGGTCGCCGAGCGAGTCGTACTCGAACGACCGGTTGCTGCGATCCTTGGCCCCGGGCCTGCCAGCCGGAATCGTGCCCGGCGTCGCGAACACGGCTATCGTGACCGGCATCTCGCCCTTCGCGATCAGTTCGTCGAACACGAAGGGCACGCGGTACGGCCCGTCGGCCTTGGAGTAGGCCGGGCCGTCCTGGAACACCATCAGCCTCGCGGGCTCGTCCCCGGAATATTCGGCCGGCACGTACACCGACCATTCGCGCCGCGTGCCCGGAAAGATGGTGCTCGATTCGAACACACCCTGCACGACCCGGCCGCGTGGGCCTGGTTGCTCGACGACGCGGGCGAGGGCCGGTCGACACGTCACGGCCCCGAGGCACATCACCACGTATCCGGCGACTGAAACGGTGAATCGTTTCCCATCCATGAACCCACTCCTTCTCATGCCGCGCGCGGAATCACCAGGGCCGATATGGTACCGCCTCAACGCGCGCCAGCGGCCCACTGCGGCTGCTTCTGCTTATTGTCGAGGTTGAAGTCTCCCGGTGTCTGGCTCGACGGGAACTCCTTCGTCGCCATGAGAAACCGCCCGACGATCTGCTGCAGCGGCACCCGCAATTCCGCGAACGGATACCCCCCCGCAACTGCAGCCGAGCATACGGGTTTCCCCGGCGGCGGAAAGGGGCCGCGATCGCGGCCCGCTCACGCAATTCTCACCCTTTTCCGCGCTGCCTCGAGCCGATCCTCTCCGGTAGCATCCGCGGCTGACACGAGGTGCCGCCCTGCGAGTCCGCGCACTGTTCATCTCCGACGTGCATCTGGGGTGTGGGTTTTCCCGCACCGCGGACCTCTTCGACTTCCTGGGACGGCTCGAGCCCGATCGGCTCTACCTCGTCGGCGACATCATCGACGGCTGGAAGCTCAAGCGGAACTTCGTCTGGAACGACACGGCGAGTTTCGTGATTCGCCGCATCCTCGGCATGCTCAAGCGGGGCACGCGGGTGTTCTACGTGACCGGCAATCACGACGAGTTCCTGCGCGGCTTCGCGCCCCACACGTTCGGCCACATGGAACTCGCTGATCAGTTCGTCCACGTCACGGCCGACGGCCGCCGGCTGCTCGTGATCCACGGCGACTGCTTCGACCACCTCACACGGCACGCCGCCTGGATCTACCACCTCGGCGACCACGCATACACGCTCGCCCTCCACGCGAATGCATGGCTCAACGCCGCCCGCAAACTGCTCGGCTTTCCCTACTGGTCGCTGAGCGCCACGCTCAAGAGCCGCGTGAAAAAAGCGGTGAACTTCGTCAACGACTTCGAACGCTTCCTCGCCCAGCACACCCGACGGGCCGGGTGCGCGGGTGTGGTCTGCGGCCACATCCACGTGCCGGCGATCCGCAGGATCGAGGGTGTCGACTACTACAACTGCGGCGACTGGATCGAGCACTGTTCGGCGATCGTCGAGCACCTCGACGGCCGGATCGAACTCGTCGGCATGGACAGTTTTCCGCCGACATCCGTTCGGCCCGAGCGCGAGCCCCGCTCTTTCCCGTCGAATTCACAATGCCGGAGGAGGGACTTGAACCCACACGCCCTTGCGGGCAACGGATTTTGAGTCCGCCGCGTCTGCCATTCCGCCACTCCGGCTGGTGAAGGGCCGATCGACGAGAGATTACGGTCTGTGCGGAGGTTTTGCCAGCGTCGGCCTCCGCGGCGCCGGGGGCCGCGTGGTAGGGTGTTTCCATCATGCGCGTGCTCGTATTCGAGGATGATCGCGTCGACCGCCTCGGCGTGCTCACGATGGCCCGCCCGGCCTGCGACCTCACCATCGGCTCGGCGACGCTCCACGACTCGCTCGCCAACTTTGGCGGCGTCACCCGCATCCTCCGCCCGCATCTGGCCGCCCATCTCGCCGCCCTCGGCGGACGGCGCGTCGCGATCTGGGGTGGGGCGGCGGACGTGCCGCCCGCGGAGCGGGCCTCCAGCCACGGCGCGGTCGTGCTGCTCGTGAATGGCCGCGTCACGCCCTGCCGCGAGAACATCGTCGCACTCCGCAGCCTCGTCGAGGCCGGACGCCGCGCGATCGTGCGCGATGGCTCGGCGGTCGCGGCAGCGGTCCTCCACGCCTCCCCGGGGAATACGACCGCCGACGACCTGGTGCTCTCCCGCCTCCGGGAGGATGGCACGCGTGCGGTGGCCCCGCTCGCCGAACTCGACCTTCCCGCCGCCGACTGCGAACTGCGTCTGCTCGGCGAGGCGCACGAGATCGTCGCGGCCCACGAACTCGCGCTCGAGGCGTCACTCGTGCTCAAGCTCGACACGGGAAAATTTCGCGAGGTGAAACCAGGCCTGTTCGTCGCCGAAGGGGCGAGCGTGGCCGACCAGGTGGCGGTGCGTCGGGGTCCCGTGGTGGTGGCGGCGGGGGCCGAAATCGGGCCGTTCGTGTGCCTCGACGGGCCCGTCTGGATCGGCCCGCGGGCCCGCGTCAATCCGCATGCCTGGCTGCGGGCCGGCACCTCGCTCGGCGGAGAGTGTCGCGCCGGCGGCGAGATCGAGGCCGCCGTGATGGAGCCGTTTTCCAACAAACCGCACGATGGCTTCCTGGGTCACAGCCACATTGGGAGCTGGGTCAACCTGGCAGCGGGCACGGTCACGAGCAACCTCAAGGCGACCTACGGGCCTGTCCGCCTCCACACGCCGCTGCCCGACGGCGGCCGGTCGACCGTTCACACCGGTCTGCAGTTCTTCGGTGCCCTCGTGGGCGATCTCGCACGGACCGCGATCAACACGTCGATACCCTGCGGCGCACGGATCGGCTGTGCGGCGGTGGTACAGGGCACCGTCGCCGAAACGGTGCCGGCGTTCGCCAATGAGCTCCTCGGTGGCCGCTCGACCCCCGACCAGGCTGCCACCGTGCTCGGCCGGATGATGGCTCGCCGCGGCCTCGAACTCCACGACGCCGACCGCGACCTGCTGTCGCTGCTGGCGGCCGGGGGGGGCGACGCCGCCTGACGGTGACAGGGCGGCGGGCCGTCCTACAATGTGGCCATGCACCTTCCCGACCTCTACGCATCCGGCCGCTTCGGACTGTCGTTCGAACTGTTTCCGCCCAAGACTCCCGAGTCGGAGGCGGCGATGTGGCGGACCGTCGATGAACTGATGGAGTTCCAGCCGTCGCTCGTCACCTGCACCTACGGAGCAGGAGGCTCGACCCGCGGGACGACGCTCGAGGTTCTTCGTGGCGTCCGTGAGCGGCACGACATCCCGGTGGCGAGCCACCTCACCTGCGTCGGCAGCACCGTCGACGACCTGCGGGCATACCTCCGCGACGCGCTGGACCTCGGCGTGGCTGCGATCGTGGCCCTGCGGGGCGACCCGCCCAAGGGCGAGGCCGAGTTTCGGCAGGCCGCGGGCGGCCTGCGCTACGCGGCGGAACTCGTCGCGCTCATCAAGAACGAGTTTCCCGAACTCGGCATTCTCGTCGCCGGCTACCCCGAGACCCACCAGGAAGCCGTGAGCCCGGAGGCCGACCTCGAGAACCTGCGGCGCAAGTGTGCCGCGGGCGGCGACGTCGTCGTCACTCAACTCTTCTACGACAACGCCGACTTCTTCCGGTTTCGCGACCGCTGCGTTGCCCGCGGGATCACGACTCCCATCGTGCCCGGAGTGATGCCCGTGACGAACTATGCCCAGATCCGGCGCATCGCCACGCTCTGCAAGGCCCGGCTGCCGGACGAGTTCACCCGGGCCTTCGAGGCGGCAGGCGCCGACGAGGCGGCCCAGTTCGAGGCGGGCGTCGACTTCGCGACGCGGCAGGTGCGCGAACTGCTCGATGCCGGCGTGCCGGGCATCCACTTCTACGTGCTCAACAAGTCGCCGGCCACGGTCCGCGTGCTGACGAACGTCGACCTCCAGCGGACGTGACGATCACGACCGTGGCGGCAGATCGTCGTCCATGCTGCTGATGTAGCTCCGCAGCCGCTCCAGTTCGTCGCTCACGTGGCGCAGCTTGAGCATGTTCTCGACCCGCTTCACGAGTTCCACCTTGTTGACGGGCTTCGAGAGGAAGTCGTCCGTTCCCGCCTCGACGGCCCGCTCGATGTCGCCGAGTTCCCCGAGCGCCGTCACCATCAGGATCATGATCGGGCTCGTGGCAGGATCCCCCTTGAGCCGCTGGCAGACCTCGAATCCCGACAGCTTCGGCATCATCACGTCGAGCAGGATGACATCGGGCTGGAAGGAGGCAACCTTGTCGAGCGTGTCGCGGCCGTCGACGGCCGTGGCCATCTCGCAATCCACGTCGGCCAGGTAGACCTCCAGCAGCTCGCGGTTCGGTTCGTTGTCGTCGGCGATCAGCACCCGGCTCCGCCGTGGGGCGGCGGCTGGGAGCGCGGCTGGCTTGGGCTTGGGCATCGCTCAGGGCGCCTCGAAGAGCGTCTGGCTCTTCACGATCGCGAGGTCGTCGGGAAAGGTGTGGAAGGCCTGCACGAGCAGGCTCTTCGTCCGGGTCTCGATGTTGAGCCAGCTGATCGCCCCGAGCGCGAGCCGGCCTCCCGACTCGAAGCGGTGGAACAGGCCGTGCTTGATCCCTTCCGCACAGAGCTCCTGTTGGAACGTCCAGAACACCTCCGGAGCCACCGACTCGAGCTGGAAACAGGTCTGATACGTGGTGCCTCCGCGGCACTCCATGCGGTCGCTCCGCTCGCCGCTGAGGCGGTGGGAGAGCAGCCGTCGCTTCTGGGGCAGCGGCTGCGCGGCGCTCGTGGCGATCTCGCAGAGCGTGAGGCCGTCGCGGCGCCACGTCACGAGATGGCCGGCGCTGGTGATCGTCACGTCGGCTCGATAGTCGCCGCGCTCGATCGACCTGCTGGCGCAGATTTCGAAAAGTTCGGGATGGAGGGTCCGGCCGTAGAGCTGGAACACGAGTTCGTTGACTTTGGGTCGGACGGAAAGCACGCGACAGCCTCTCCCGGGACACGTCGATTATAAAAACGCCCACGGTCTGCCACAAAGACAATTTCACCGACGACGAATTCGCCGGGCCGGACGGCATCCGGCACGCAGGCGAGGCTCAGAGCAGCCCGACCACCATGTCGTACGCGGCGTGCGTGCCGGCCGCGATGCCGAAGCCCCGGATGACGAACAGCGTGGCGAAGAATCCGCCGGCGAGCGTGCGGAACGCGAAGCTGTGGAGATCGAAGGTGTCGCCGAGAGGGCCGACGTAATGGGCCGCCGCGAACAGCAGGCTGGTCGCCACGACGGCCTCCGCACCGGCGGCCGCCGCACCTGCTCCGAACCGCCGGAACGTCCACGCGACGACGGGCAGCAGGAGGAGCCGGAACAGCACCTCCTCGTAGAGCCCGGCGCCGCAAAAGCCGACGAACCGCACGAGGAGGCCGGCCGTTTCATCCCCGAAAAACAGCGGCCAGAGCCTGTTTTGCAGCCGCGCCAGGCCCACCAGCACCGCGGCGAGCACGAGGCATTCGACGCACATGCCGGCAAGCACCGCGGGGCTGAATCGCCAGCGGTCGTGCTGCACGTGGTGCCACGCCAGCAGGGCCACGATCGTGAGCGCGGGCAGCAGGAAATACTGGCCAAATCCGAGCGCGTCGAGCAGTTGGCGGAGCCACACGTCGGCGCCGTTGCGCGGCGACCCACGGCCGAGCAGCAGCACGCCTCCCTCGTAGGCGAGCACCAATGGCAGCGTGAAGACGAGGCTCGTGAGCGGCGTCCGCGAAAGGCTCCAGTAGGTTTCCGACGCGGGCCGGGGATCCGCGACGGCCGCCTCGGGGAACGCCTCCTGCGATTCGTCAAGCCCCGCGTCCCACGCCGCTGGAAAACCGTCTTCATCCGCTGTGGGAAAAGTGTTTTCTGTCATGGCGGACCGTCCTTCCGGAGCGCCGCTGTGATACGCGAGAGGCGTGGCGGCCGAAAATACAGGGTGTTTTGTCGCCGAACGTCCCGGCTCTGGCAAGGCGAGCCGCGAGGCGGGGATCGGCGCGCTCGTCCCGCCGCTGCACAAAAAATTTTTTCGGTCGGAGTGCACAGCTTTTGCTCGCGGATTCGCGGCCTCCGGCGCGCGCCCTCAGGCGCGATGCTTGACAACCCCATCTCGTTTCCCAGAATGCCGCGATCGCTCGTCCGGCGAATCACGCGTCGGCCGCGAGACACGCGAACGCTCATGAAGGTTTCGAAAATTGGGGGGCGACGACTTGAGGGATCGACAGTCGACGACCTTGGTCGTGGCCTGGATGTCCCCCCCGCTTTCGGAACTTTCGCCGCCGGGTTGCCCGCGGGGGGCTGCGGTCGCCTAAAATCCGTCGTCTGGGTGCCGTCACACCGGGGCGACGAATCATGGCACGATGCCTCATCGGTTGTGGGTCCAATCTGGGCCGTCCGCGTCAGCATCTCGCGGACGCCCTGGACCTGCTCCGCACGATGCCGGGGGTGACGCTCCTGGCCGCCAGTCGCCCCAGGGAAACCCGGGCCGTGGGCGGGCCGCCGGGCCAGGGCACGGTGCTCAACGGCGCCGTGCTCGTCGACACGGAACTCTCGCCCGACGATGTCCTCGGGATGCTCACCGCGATAGAGAACACGCTCCATCGGGAGCGGACCGAGCGCTGGGGGCCGCGCACGATCGACCTCGACCTCCTTCTCTACGACAACGCGGCTTTCGATCGTGACGGCCTGACCGTTCCCCATCCGCGGATGACCACCCGGCGGTTCGTGCTCGAGCCCTGCGTCGAGATCGCCCCCGACTTCATCCATCCGCTCGCCGGCTGCACCGTGCGCGAGCTGCTCGACAACATCTCGCGACCCCATCCGCACGTGGCGGTGATCGGCGTGCCCGGCAGCGGAGCTCCCGAGGTGGCCGCCCACGTGGCCGATACGCTTCTCGCCCGGCTCCTCCACGCACCCGCTGCCGTTCCGACGCCGGATGACCGTCCTGACTACGCGCGGCGGTGGGAGAAGTCTCTGGCCGCATCCGCCGCGGCGGTCAGCGCCGAGACCTGGCCCCAGGACCCGCACGGCACGGTCGCCGACTTCTGGCTCGACACGTTCCTCGTGGCCGCCGAGGAACGCCTGCCCGAGGCCGACGCCACCTTCGCCCGCATCGCTGGGAATGCCGTGACGCCGAACGTGGGCATCCTGCTCGTGGCGAGCGCCGCAGAACTCGAGGAGCGGCTCGCGTTCCGGCAGCGCCGACCGGCCCCACAAACCGACACGTTCGCCGATCTCTCCGCCACGACGACCGCCCTCACCGAGGTGACGCCGGCCGGAACTGCCGGCACCGTGCGGACGCTGGTCTCGCTCCAGGAGCGGCTGCGCCGGCGGCTGCTGTCGCCTCGCAACGACGCGCCGGGCCGCCCGAAGTCGGTCGTGGTGGTCGAGGCCGATGATCTCGGGCAGGCGATGGGCGAGGCTGTGGCGGCCGTCGAGGCGATGGTATGACGCGGGCGGACGCCGCGGACCCCGCAGTGGTGGTGGAGACGAACCCGGCGCGGATGACCGACTTCGTCCGCACCGCGCAACTCGCCGGCCGGCGTGTCGGCTTCGTGCCCACGATGGGCGCCCTCCATGCCGGCCATGCAAGCCTCGTGGCGGCGGCCACCGACGCGTGCGATGATGTCGTGGCGTCGATCTTCGTCAATCCGACCCAGTTCGCCCCGGACGAGGATTTCGACCGCTATCCCCGGCCCCTCGAGGCCGACCTCGCGCTCCTCGGCCGGCTCGGCGTGCGCCGCGTGTTCGTGCCGGCGCTCGATGCCGTCTATCCCGCCGGCATCGACCGGCGGCTCACCGTCGCCGGGCCCGCCCTGCCCTTCGAGGGGGCCATTCGGCCCGGTCACTTCGCCGGCGTCGCGACGGTCGTGGCCCGGTTGTTCGAGATCGTGCCGGCCGATGCCGCCTTCTTCGGGGCCAAGGACTGGCAGCAGACGCTGGTCGTGAAGCGGCTGGTGCACGACCTCGGGCTCGCGATCGAGGTCGTCGTCTGCCCCACCGTTCGCGAAACCGACGGCCTCGCGCTCAGCTCGCGCAACGCCTACCTCGCGCCCGCCGAGCGCGCCCGGGCCCGCGCGCTGCACGACGGCCTCGCCGCGGCCGCCGCTGCGTGGGCCGCAGGGAACCCGGTCGCCACGGCCGAGGCGGCCCTGCGCCGCGCCCTGGAGGCGCGGGCCGTCGCCTGCGACTACGCCGCCATCGTCGATCCCGAATCACTCGCGCCCCTCGCCGGAGGATGCGGGCCGGCGATCGCCCTCGTGGCCGGCCGACTCGGCTCCACGCGGCTCATCGACAACATGCTCCTGCCGGCCCGCACGACGGAGCAACGCTGATGCTCTCGACGCTCTTCCACATCCCGACGCGGCTCACCGTGGGGGGCGTCTCGCTGCCGCTGGTCGGCTGCGGGCTGTTGCTCTGCGTGTGGGCGGCGTGCGCGGCCGTCGCCGTCGTGCGTTCGCTCGCGGCCCGAGGCTGGTACGGGACGGCACGGGCATTGGGCGTGCCCCTCGCGGTCACGGGCGGCCTGATCGCCTTCGTCCTGCCGGCCCTCGATGACGGACAGGGCGTGCCCGTGCGCGGCTACGGCGTGATGCTGCTGGCCGCAGCCGCGGCCGGAACCTGGCTGTCGATCCGACGCGGCCGCTCCATGGGCTTCGACGCCGACACGATCATCGCCTTGGCGATGGAGGTGTTCCTGTGGGGGCTCGTCGGCGCCCGGCTGTTCTTCGTGATCGAATACCGCGATCAGTTCTTTCCACCCGGCCGCAGCGTCCTCGCCGCCGTGCCCGACATCCTCAACCTCGCCGCGGGCGGGCTCGTGGTGTTCGGCGCGCTGCCCACCGCGGCCCTCGCCGCCTGGCGGTTTGCCGCCCGGCGGCGGCTGCCGCTCCTCGCACTCGCGGACTGCGTGGCACCGGGCCTGCTCGTGGGGCTGGCGCTGGGCAGGATCGGCTGCTTTCTCAACGGGTGCTGCTACGGCGGGGCCTGCGACCTTCCGTGGGCCGTGCGGTTCCCGCCGCACAGCCCTCCCTGGCTCGACCAGGTGGCCCGCGGCCTGCTGCCCCATGGATCGCCGGGATCGGCCGGATCATCGGGATGGACGCTGCCCGTGCATCCCGCCCAGCTCTACGCCGCGATCGACGCCGGGCTGCTCGCGACCCTCGCGGCCGCGTTCACGCCGCTGGCCCGCCGGCCGGGCGAGGTGTTCGCCCTCGTGCTCACGCTCCACCCGGTTTCCCGCTTCCTGCTCGAGCTGATTCGCGTCGACGAGCCGCCGGCCCTCGGAACGCCCCTGTCGATCTCGCAGCTGGTGTCGCTGGTTCTCCTCGCCCTCGCCGGAGCCCTGTGGTGGTGGCTCTCCGGCCAGCCGGTCGATCGGGTAGACTCGGCGGGTCGCCGAGTCCGTGGGCAGATCAGGCCAACCGCGGATGGCATGCCGCCGGAACCCAAACCCTGAGGAAGCCGCCGTGAACCACTCCGACCAGCCGCCCGCGGCCGAGCCCGTGGCACCCCGCGTCTTTCCCGAGGGGGCCGTGACGATCCGCTGCCGTCTCGACGGGCCACTCGTCGTTGAACTGCCCCCCGACGCCGAGGCCAAGGGCGTGTTTCTGAGGGTCACCGACCATCACGGCAACGAGTATCCGATCCCCCCGGTGAAGAAGGCCGTGGCCCTGTGCCGATGTGCGGCGACGAAGACCCGGCCGTTTTGCGACGGTTCGCACAAGTCGTGCGGGTTTGAGGCTGCCGAAACGGCACCCTGAGCGGGAGCGATGTCTGGGACGGGTCTGTCTGTGTCGGCTGGGAAGACCCTGCCCCGAACGGAAGGTGTTCCCGGAAAAACACTTAGGTCATGGCGGGCTGGCGGAAAACACCCGCTCCCGGGGCGGAACGCTATAGACCGGCCTCGAAATCCCCTGTACGGTTCAGGGGTGCGGTATGAGGAAAACGTGACGGCCCGGCCAGTTGCGACATGACTTCCCCCCAGAAGACCAACTTTTACCAGCGGTACAGCGTGGGGATCATGGCGATCCTCGTCTTCCTGCTGCCGATGGTCGTCGTGGGGGCAATCAAGGCCAAGGGAAACAATCGCAACGACGTGAAGGGCTGGCTCCCCCTCGAATACCCGGAAACGCAGGTTTACCGCTTTTTTCGCCGCAGTTTCCAGGGTGAGGAGTTCATCCTGATCAGTTGGGACGGCTGCACGATGGCCGACCCCCGGCTGGAACTGCTGGCCAGAAAGCTCCTGCCGCCGCCGGAAGAGGCGTCGCGGATCGACCGGCCCCTCTATTTCAAGACAGCCCAGACCGGCCCCCGGGCGGTCGCCAGGATGACGTCGGAGCCCCTGAACCTCGATCGCGAGGAGGCCATTCGCCGGCTCACCGGCGCGATCGTCGGCCCCCCGCCGCCGGGCGCGGAACCCGGCAGCGCTGCCGACGACCTTGACAAGCGACAGACGTGCCTCGTGCTGACCCTCGCGGATACGGCGCGGGCGAACCTGCACGGCACCATCGACCTGATCAAGAGAGTGGCCCGGGATGAGTGCGGCATCCCCGAAGCTTCGCTCCACATGGGAGGCCCCCCGGTCGACAACGTGTCGATCGACCAGGCCGGCCAGACGAGCGTCACCATCCTCTTCGGCCTGTCGCTCGTGGTCGGCTTCTTCGTGAGCTGGTGGAGCCTGAAGAGCAAGGCCCTCGTCGGCATGGTGCTCGCCTCGGGCGTGTACAGCATGTTCGCGAGCCTCGCGGTCGTCTGGTATTCCGGCTACCCGGTCGACGCCATCCTGCTCACGATGCCCTCGCTGGTGTACGTCGCCACGACGAGCGGCGCGATCCATCTGGCCAACTACTACCGCGACCAGCTCGCCGAGACCGGGGTGCAGGAGGGAGCGGCCGGCCGCGCGGTGCACCATGCCCTGCTCCCATTGTCGCTCGCCACCGGGACCACCGCCGTCGGCCTCGCGACGCTGGCCGTGAGCGACCTCGTGCCGATCAGGATGTTCGGGATCTTCTCCGCCGCTGGAGTCGTGGTCAGCTTCCTGATCCTCGTCACCTTCATGCCGGCGGCCCTCGAACTCTTCCCCCCCAAGCTCAAGCTCGGCAAGCTCGCCGAAGACGAGGATCAGAACGACTGGAAGCCGATGGAAGAGAGCCGCTGGTGGCGGGCCGGCGAGTGGATCACGCGGAACCACGCCGTGGTGGCGACGGCCTGCCTTCTGGCGATGGCGGCCTTCGGCTACGGCATGACTCGGGTGGAGAGCAGCGTGCAACTCATGCGGCTCTTTTCGCCGAAGGCCCGCATCCGCGAGGACTACCGCTGGCTCGAGGCGAAGCTCGGCCCGCTGGTGCCGATGGAGATCCTGGTGCGGTGCGACCAGAAGTCGTGCGACCTGAGTTTTCTCGAGCGGATGGAGCTCGTGGAGCGCATCCAACGGGAGATCGGCGACCTGGATGAGGTGGGCAGTTCGCTCTCGACGGTCACCTTCGGGCGCAGCCTCGACTCAGGCGACGGAGGCGAGGGGCTCGGCGGAGCGGCAGCCCGGGCGTTCGGCCTCGGGGCCCGCACCAAGCGGAGCGTGCTCAACCGCCGACTCGTCGCCCACCGGCAGGACTTCCTCGACGGCGACTACCTCCGAGATGCGAAGCATCCCGACGGGCGCGAGGAGGAGTTGTGGCGGATCAGCGCGCGGGTGAGCGCGACGAAGGAGGTCGACTACGCCCTCTTCCGCCGCGATCTGCAGGCGAAGATCGATCCCATCATCGCCGGCCTCGAAAAGGATGGCGTCTCGGGCATCCAGGTCGAATACACGGGCCTCGTGCCGCTGGTGTACAAGGCGCAGCACTCGCTCCTCGACGGCCTGATCGCGGGCTTCGTCACCGACTTCGCGATCATCGTGGTGGTGATGATCGTGCTCTGTCGGGCGGCCTCCGCCGGCCTCGTGCTCCTGCTGCCGGCGGCGTTTCCCGCGGTGGTTGTCTTCGGCGGCATGGGCTGGGGCAACGCGCTGCTGAAGTCGCTCGGCACCGGCAACATGCTCATCGACATCGGCACGGTGATGGCGCCGAGCGTGGCCCTCGGCGTGACCGTCGATGACGTCGTCCACTTCATGCTCTGGTTCCGGCGCGGCATCGCCGACGGGCTCGACAGGAAGCAGGCCGTGATGCTCGCCTACAAGGGCTGTGCGCGGGCGATGTACCAGAGCTGGGGCGTCATCGGCATCGGCCTGTCGGTGTTCGCACTTTCGCCGTTCGGGCCGACGCAGCGTTTCGGACACATGATGCTCTCGATGCTCACGATCGCCCTCGTCGGCAACCTCGTGCTCATGCCCGCCCTGCTCGCCGGCCCGCTCGGGGCCGTGTTCGGCTGGAGCGTGCAGCGGATCGAGCGGAAGAAGGCGGCCAA
>RFPF01000150.1 GCA_009926295.1 Planctomycetia bacterium | reverse complement strand
CGAGCCCGCGATCGTCGCTCCGCCGGCATCCCGGAGCGTCGTGCCGGCGGACGAATCCGGGGATCCAGCCGCGTGGCCGACGCTGGCCGACGTGGAGCGCGTCCACCTGGAACGCACCCTTGCCGCCACCATGCACAACAAGTCGCTGGCGGCGAAACTGCTGGGGATCGACCGCTCCGTGCTGCGGCGCAAACTGCAGCGCTACGGCATGGAACGGCAGCAGCCGGGCGAGGAATCAGCCGGCCCGTGACCGCAGCGACGGTTCGGTCGCCGCGTCGTCTTCCGCGACGCGCAGACGGAACGTGGTTGCCGGCGGCGCCCGCCGCTCCTGGGCGAAGCCGCGGGTGCCCGCGGTGAGAAACTGGCGTAGGTGACGAGCCGGGCCGCCCTGGAATTCCGCCTCGAGCACCTCGAGCACCTGCTTCCACGGCAGGCCCCGGCGGTAGATGGCGCGGTACGCGGACTTCAGTTCGGCGATGTCCTCGGCCGAGTGCCCGCTGCGCTTGAGGCCGACGATGTTCAGGCCGACGATGCAACCACTCTGGCCGTCGACGAGCATGTATGGCGGGATGTCCTGCACGACCCGGGCATGACCGCCGACCATGGCGAGCCTGCCGATGCGGCAGAACTGGTGCACGGCGACCGCGCCGGACACGAAGGCCCGATCCTCGACCGTGACGTGGCCTCCGAGGAGCGCGCCGTTGGCGAAGATGCAATGGTTGCCGATGACGCAGTCGTGGCCCACGTGGGCGGTGGCCATGATGTAGTTGCGGTCGCCGATCACCGTCGCCGTGCCGACCTTGAGCGCGCGATGGACCGTGACGTACTCGCGGAACACGTTGTGGTCGCCGATCGTGAGGTCGCCCACCTGCTGCGGTCGGGCGGCGTGCTGGGGGGCCCCGCCCACGACGCAATGCTCGCCGAACTCGTTGTGGCAGCCCGCGCGGACGCCGGCTTTCACCACCGCCCCGGGCGCCACGGTGCAGAAGTCGCCGAGTTCGACGCCCGCCTCGATGGTCGCGAACGCCCCCACCGACACGCCCACGCCGAGGCGGGCATCGGGACTCACGGCGGCCAGCGGGTGGATGGTCAAGACTCGCCTGCTGTGACTGGGGCCCGCGACCGGTCTGGGGACTCGGCCCTGCGGCCCGGGGGTTATCGGCATCCGCGTCGCGATGATTCAATGGCAATTTTTCGTCCGAGGCGCATCTTCCCCGGGCCTCCCCGGCCCCGCAGGCTCGTCAGTCGTCGGGCTCCCAGTACACTGGGGCCGAGGAGGCGTCGGCGACGCACGCCACACCCCACCTCAGGACGTGAAAGGCGGACGCGGAATGGCGAGTCGCGAGGAACGGTACGAGGCAGCCGAGGCGCTCAAAAACGAGGGCAAACTCGCGGAGGCGGTGGCCGCCCTCGAGGCGTTGGTCGTCGACGACCCCGATTTCGCGCTCGCCCATTCCGCCCTCGCGGCCTGGTGCACGCGGCTCGAGCGACACGATGAGGCGGTGCGCCACGCCCGAAGAGTGTGTGAACTCGAGCCCAACGACCCGTTCAGCTACACCGCCCTGAGCGTCGCCTGCGTGCGTGGCAACCGCATCGCCGAGGCCGAGGACGCCCTGGCCCGCTCCCGCGCGTTGCAGGGGTAGCGGTCCGGGATCGGGCCATTCGCGTCCCGATCGCGACATCCCGACCGCGTCGCGGGGATGCGTGCGGTGCCGTTCAGACGCCGGGTGCGGCCCGCAGGGCGGCTTCGATGGCGTCGTACCGCGACCTGTCGGCGGCCGTCAACTGCTCGGGAACGAGGCCGAGTTTCGTCGCGCGTGCGAGCGACTCACGGGCCGCCGCCGCCTTCTGATTCGCAACCTGCGCGCTGGCGAGGTGAAGGAGTTTCAGGGGCGTCGGCTCGAGCGCCGCCTCCTCGAGATCGGCCAGCGCCGCACCGTGCTCTCCCGCGGCGAGCCGGACGACGCCCCGGGTGTCGAGCAGATCCGGATGCGGGCCGAGTTCCGCGATGGCCTCGTCGATCAGTTTCCTCGCCTCCGCGGCCGTCTCGGGGCGGGCCAGGTGGAAGGCGAGATTGTTGGCGACGATGGCCGACTGTTGTCCCTCCAGATCGCGCCTCGCGAGGATCGCCCGGTAGGCCGCCTCCACCTCGGCCGAACGCCCCTCGAGATCGAGGAGTTCCGCATGCAGCAGTTCGACGACCACCGAGTCCGGATCCTCCCTCCGCGCACGGGTGAACCACTGCTCCAGTCGCGTCACGACGACCGGCTCCGGCCTCTTCCCCTGGGCGCGGGCGACCGCCAGCGCCGACTGCAGCACGCGGGCCAGGGGAACGCGGGTCCAGGCCGACTCCAGCAGGTCGAGCGCCTCGGCGACGCGGTGCTGCCGGCCGAGAAACTCCGCCCGTCGCAACGCCCCGTCGGGCACCCTCTGGGCGTAGTCTCCGAGCAGTTTGTCGGCGGCCTTGGGAAACCCGAGGTCCTCCATCAGCTTGGCGACGGCGAGCAACTGCCCCACCTGCTCGAGCGGCACGTCTCCCGTCGGCATCAGCTTCCTTGCCGCAGCCACCGCCTTCGGGCGATCGTTCTCCGCGATCGAGAGCTTCGCCTCCAACGCGAGCGTGGTCGGCGAGTCGGGCAGCTTGGCCTGCAGTTTGCCGAGCCACGTTCTGGCCGAAGAGAGTTCCCCGTGTTCGATGAACTGTTCCACGAGCATGCCGAGAACCATCGGAGTCGCCGTCGGGGATGCGACCAGAGAAAGCATTTCGTCGCGGCACTCCGCCCAGCGGCCCGCCTTCTCCCGCAGTTGGGCGAGCTGCAGCCGCTGGCTCGAGGACAACGGCTGCGAACGGGCGAGGGTTTCCAGCAGCGTGATCGCCCGCCGCCAGCTCGCCGGCTCGGGCCGACCCGCCAGCAGCGTCACCTGCAGGGCCACGTCGTCCGGGCCGAGCTTGCCGTCGGCGGCCTTGTTCCCCTCGAGGATCGCCAGCGCTTCCTCGACCGACTTGTAGCCCCCCGAATCGGCCGTCAGTTGGGCCAATGAGCGCCGGGCCCAGATCTTGGTCGCCTTCGCAGCCGGGGAATCATCCGTCGAGGCGACGATGTCCTGGAGCACGGCGCGGGCCGGGTTGAGGCGGCCGCGGCGGGCGAGAAACGACGCCAGGCCGCGGGCTGCGGTGAGGTCGTCGGGGGCGGCGTCCACGGCGGCCCGAAAACTCCGCTCCGCGTCGTCGAGCCGGCCGAGCATCTCGTAGCCCCCCGCCTCGACGAGTTGGCGGTTCGGTGGCTGGAGGGCCTCGGCCGCCTGCGCGAGGGTGGCTTCGGCGAGCTTGCGCTTGCCATTCGCCACCCGGTGCGTGAAGAGGGCCGACCAGGTCTCAGCGAGGTCCGGCCCGCATTCCACCGCTCGTTCGAGCACCGCTTCCGCCCGGTCCGACTTCCCCGACCGGCTCAGCAGTTGCCCGAGCCAGAGCAGTTCGCCCGCCGTCTTCGAATCGGATGAGACGCTCCGCTCGGCGAGCCGGACGGCCTCGTCGATGTTTCCCGACCGCAGTTCCATCTCCGCCGTGATCCGCTCGAACCCGCCGAGGCCCTCGGGCCCGAGCCGGGCGATCGCCTGCTGAGCCTCGTCGAAGCGGTTCGACGCGTAGAGCAGTCCCACGAGCTGGCGGATGATCGCCGGGTTCGGGGGGCCCATGCGACTGGCCCGCTGCAGGTGGTCGATGGCCGCCGGCATGTCGCCGCGGAGCCCCGCGATGTCGGCGAACAGCTGCTGCACCTGCGCCCACGCCGGCCGGTCGTTTTCCGCTTCGATGAGCAGGTTCCTCGCCGCGTCGATGTCGGCCCGTTCCTTCGCGGTCAGCTCGAGGGCCGTCTGGTCGCGGGATACCTTCTTCCGCTGCGCCTCGCGCACCCGCTGGATGAGCGTGCCAGCCTTCGCGACGCGGGCCTGCGGGCTCGTGGGACCGGCCGCCTTCGCGATCTCCGCCGCGCGGGCCTGCATCGCCTCGAGGTCACCGCGGTCGCGGGCCAGTTCGTAGAGGGCCGTGCGCAGGCGGAGGTCCTCCGGCGTCTTTTCGAGCGCCTTCGTCCAGAGCCGCTCCGCGGCATCGGGCTGTCCCATCCCGATCCGGACGGACGCGAGGGTCGAGAGGAGCCGCGCCGCCTGTTCCGCGGGCAGCTTGGCGGCGCGGCTCTCGACTGCGGCGAGCGCTTCGGCCGCCTCGTCACCCGTGCCGCGGGCGGCGACCTGGGCCTCCATCAGGAGCAGGCTCGCGTTGTCGGCGATCTCGGCCGGGGCGGCCGCGAGAATGGCCCGAGCCCGCGCGGCGTCGTTGTCGCGCAGGGCGAGCGTGGCCAGCGCCGCGATGAGCTGCGGATCCTGCGGATTCGCGGCGGCAGCCGTCGTGAGCAGGCCGGTGGCGGCGGCCGTCTCCCCCTTGCGCACGAGCACGTCGGCGCGGAGCATGGCCACCTGGCCGTCGGAGATGCTCGCCGACTCCTGGAGCATGTCGAGGAGGGCGTCGATGGCGGACCAGTCGCGTTCCACGGCCGGGCGCTTCAACTGCGACGCGACGCGCAGCTGCAGGAGCGGGCTCCACACCTGCGGGATGGAGGCGATCCGCTCGCGGGGAATCGCCGCCGCCACGAGCTCGAACTCCCGGAGGGCGTCGTCGGGCTTGCCCGCCGCGATCAGGGCGGAGGCGGCGCCGACACGGGCCGCCAGCGACGAGGGGTCGTCGGAGAGCACCCGCCGGTTGGCCTCGAGCTGCTCGTCGAACTCGCCGAGCTGCTCGTAGCACTGCCCGAGGTACAGGTCGACCTGCCGCGTGAGTTCCGCCGCGCCCGCGAGGAGCGGTCGCACCCGGTCGAGCTTGTTCTTGGCCTCGAGCCAGCGCTGCCCTGCGATCAGGACGCGGGCTTCGAGGAGCCCCACCGCCGGGCTGCCGGCCCCGAGCGACTCCTTCAGCTTGCCGATCGTTTTCTCGACCCGATCGATGTCGTTCTTCTGCATGAGCGCGTCGGCCAGCATGAGCAGCAGCGTGGGCCGGCCCGGGAGGGCTGCGAGCCCGTCGTCGAGCGCGGCCACGGCCCTGTCGACATCCTGTTGCTGCAACGCGAGCGTGGCGGCCGCCCTCACGAGTCGCTCGTCGGTCTCCGCGGGGCTGGCCGGCTTCGGGGCCTTGTCCATGAGTTTTGCGGCTGTGGCGTAATCCTTCTCCGCCAGCGCGATGTCGAAGGCCGCGAGCAGGGCCTCGAGGTTGTCGGGGGCGAGCCGCGTCGCCTCTGCCACGTCCTGCTTGGCAGCAGCGAGATTGCCGCGTTGACGATGCCAGCGAGAGAGTGCGAGCCACGCCTGGGGGTCTTCAGCGTTCGACTTCACCAGTTCGGCGAGGACCTTGTCGGCCGTGGCGGCGTCCTCGAACTTCTCCTGGAGGATCGCCGCCAGGAGCACGAACGCGTCGGTGGTGTCGGGAGCGGCCTCCGTCTCGGGGTCGAAGGATTTCTTCGCGAGGTCGAAGCCGATCAGGCTGCTCGCGAGGCCGGCGGCCTCCTCGAAGTTGCCCGTTCCCGCCCACGACCGAGCGAGGAGAAGGTCGATCGCCGCGCGGTCGGCGCCCCGCGTGGTTTCGGTCTCGGCGGGCTCGGCTGCGCCGGAGTTGAGCTTCGCGCGCAGCAGTTGGAGGTGCTCACGGGCGTCGCCGAAGCGGCCGATCCGCATCTGAAACGACGCCAGCTTGCGGCGCAGGGCGTCGTCACCCGGGTTCCGCCGCACCGCGGCCTCCAGCACGCCGTATGCGCGGGCGACGTCGTTCCTCGTCGCTCCCGGGGATTCGGCGCGGTCGAGCACGAGCGTGGCGAACTCCGCATACGCCTCCGCGTCGTCGGGCCGGTAGGCCACGTAGCGGCTCAAAAGCGTGAGCGCCTCGCCGTTTTTTCCCTCGGCTAGCTTGGCCCGGGCGAGTTTCACCAGGCCGCCCGCGTTGCGGGTCACCTGGACGCGGTGGATCGCGTAGATCCCGATGGCCCCGCCCACCACCGCCGCGACGAGGATCAGGACGAAGCGGAGGTTGACCTTTTTCATCGAGACGCTGTCCCCGTGCGGCCGCAGGATCCAATCATCCTACCCCAAACGCCAAGCCCTCCGCGATTCGCCGGCTCCGTCCGCCCGCGGGCCGGCGGGCGGAAGCCGGAGGCTTCAGGGGGAACGGGCTGACCACGGGCCGCCGCGCGGGCCGGCGCGGGCGAAAAATCAGCCGAAGATCGGGGAATGGAGCGGACGATACCTAAGCCGGGCCGGATGTTCCGGTCGGGTCGACTTTGACGCATGAGCCATGCATCGCGGGGAATCGCAAATGTCCGTCGGGCTCGCCGATCGCCGTCGCTCGTGCGTCCCGGTGCTTTCCCGGTGCGTCACGATCACCTCCATCGTGATCGGCATGATGGCGTGGGGCCTGACCGATGCCAGCGAACTTGTTCCGCCCGTTGCCTCGGCGTCGCGACCGAGGCCGCCCGCGGCGACGGCGCACGTCGTCGATCACGGGCCGCCAGTAGCGTCCATCGCCTCGCGGCGCGGTCCCTGCGGCGACGCGCCCTGCACACACGAACACTGTGGTGGCGACGGACACTCCGCGTGCCGACGCGAAGGCTGCGAGGTCGAGGGCTGCCCGGCGCACTGCCCGGTCCGTCCGGCGAGCTTCGGCTTCTACGGCACGCAGTGGCGATCGTGGCCAGGCCAGCAGGTTGCGCAGGCCGCCCACGCCGAGCCGGCGGCGCCGGTGATGCCGCCGAAATCCGAGGTGCCGACCGCCGCCGAGGAGTCGCCCGTGCCGGGCTTCGAGGAGCCCGCGGCGGAAACTGCCGCCGCCGAAACCCAGCCGACCGACGCCGACGCCGCCGGGAAGGCTCCGGCGATCCTGCCGCCGCCCGATGCGGCTCCCGACCGGCGGAACGGGGAGCTTCAGGACGAGGAACCGAAGACCGGGGAGCCCAAGACCCCGGGCAAGAAGCCGGCCGACGACAACCTCTTCGACGAGGCGGCCTTGCAGCGACGTTCCGGCCTCGGATTCGCCATGATCCAGCAGGCGGCTCTCCACAAGGAGCGGATCCGGCGAGAGAATTTGCAGCAGGCTGCCCGATTCAAGCGGCCGCCAGTGGCCCACGCGAGTCCGGTCGGGGAGCCGCCGGTCGCGCCGACTGCCGTTGAAGGCGAGCGCACGGAAATCACGGCGGAGCAGTCGGTCAGCCAGGCGTCGCACGCGGCCCCCGATCGCCGCGGTCTGCGGTCGGCCGTCCGCGCCGCAGGAGCCGGGTCCAACCCGCTGCGGTAGCGGGACTG
>RFPF01000149.1 GCA_009926295.1 Planctomycetia bacterium | reverse complement strand
CCAGGTCCATTGCTCCTTGCGGCGTTCCCGCTGCCGCGACGTGGCGACGAGCCGCGTGAAGGAATTGACGTTCACCCAGCCGCCCAGAAACCGCTCGATCACGGCCGAGAAGAGATAGCCGGCGTGGTCGTCGAAGCGGCTGTCGTCGAGTTCCAGGCGGACCTCCAATCCCTGGCAGACGCCGCCGCGTTCGCCGCCCACGCGGGCGGCCACCCGCCGGCTCGACACCGCCACGATCCCCTCGATCCACCGGCGCCGCTGCTCGAAGTCGTCGGAATCGGCGGCGAGATAGAGCCTGAGCATCTCCCGCAGCGCCTTGGCGGCCTGGCCGTCGCCGCCATCGACGAGCGAGAGGTGGTTCAGCGACAGGTGCGACACCAGCCGCCACGCGGCGCCCCGCCCGGGCTGGGTCCGCGACGCCACCGTGGGCCGCGTGAGACACGTGATGGTGCCGACCGGCCCCTGGCCGTCGCGGAACTGCAGCCGGGGACGATCCACCGCGAAGGGCAGCCGCGCCGGCAGGTTGCGGTTGGTGCACACGCCGTGCGCGTGCGCCGTGAGCCCGGCGACGGCCGCCGGCCCGCCCGCGTCGTTCACGAGCGACAGCCAGGTGTCGCTGGCCGCGTCGAGGCCGCCGTCGGGCCGCGGCTCGCGATGCGTCCGGCGGACGGCGAGCCAGCGGAGCCGGGCCGACGTCGCGGCGTCGCTGGCGAGCGTCGGCGACGCGGGGCTGACGGCGTAGAAGGGCCGCACGTCGGCCGGATCGCCGCCCGGCTCGCTCACCTGCACGCCCTCGACGGAGTAGACCTCGATCGCCCGCGGCCGGCGCGAGTCTGGCGTGAGGCAGACCTCGCCGGAGCGGCCGTCCACCTGCACCGAATCGAACCGCTGCGAGAAGAGGTTCACGATCGGCGTGCACCCGAGGTAGACCGCCCCCGGCCCCACCACGCGTTCGAGCTCGCGGCTCGTCTCGGTGAGGAGCACCGCCACCCGCATGCTCGGCCCGAATCCGGCGAGCCGCTCGGGAGTGAGGCCGACCAGATCGACGAACAGGTATTTCTGGGGGAGCGCGAAGAACTCCGTCAGCAGGCGATAGCCGGGAAACACGCGGGCGTCGTCCGGCAACGCCGCCTCGTCGGCCGCGAAACCGGCCGGCACGAGCGACTCCTTCGGCAGCACCACCGGGGCCGGGTCGGCGGCGTCGCGGAACAGCACCACGCCCGCGCACCGCGTCAGCAGCAGTTCGTAGAGTTCGGCGATCGGCTGGCCGGCGTCCGCGTGGAGGTGGAGCCGCAGCGTGCCGAGCGCCATCTGCGAGATCCGGACGTCCGGCGAGAGCGTCTCCACGTCGAGCGAGAGCACGGCGGCGGTCGCGGCCGGCGGCACGAGCGGGAGCGTGAACGGCGGGCCGCCGAGCTGCACGCCGCTGATCCTCAGCGGCCACAGCCGCGTCGTGAAGCAGGTGCGGTAGGTGCATCGCTCGCCGTCCACCTCCTCCGTCTGCAGTTCCGTGCCCCGGGGCACGACGTAGCCCGCCGTGAGCGCCGCCTGCTTGGGGTCGATCGCCATGCGAACGATCGCCATCGAGGGAACCGGCCGCAGGTAGTGCGGGTAGAGGAGGTCGAGCAGGCCGTCGGTGAGCTCGGGGAAATCGTCGTCGAGCCGCTTCTGCACGTCGGCCGAGAGGAACGCCACGCCCTGCAGCAGCCGCTCGACGTGCGGGTCGCGGGATTCGTCGCGGCCCAGCCGGAGCCGCGCGGCGACCTTCGGATGCCGTTCCGCGAACTGCGACGCCAACACCCGCAGGATGCCCAGCTCCCGCTCGTAGTAGGGCAGCATGTCGTCGTTCATCGCCGGCTCTCCACTTCGAACTCCCCGTTGTTGACGTCGAGGGCCGACGTCAGGAGCACGGGCTCCCGCAGGGGCTCCACCGTCAGGACCGCCTCGATGTCGAATCGCACCCGGCGGTCGGCCGGCCGCTGGCCCCCGTCGTCGCTCCGCGGAGCCACCCGCACGTCCTGCAGCCGCGGTTCGAACCGCCGGATCGTCTCCTCGATCGAGCGGCACAGCGACTGGAGCGCGTGGTCCTCGCGGATCTCCAGGCTCTGCAGGTCGGGCAGCCCGTAGTTGGCCAGCGACGAGGCGACCTCGGGGTAGCGATCGACCGCGTCCGACAGATACCGCCGGGCGTTGAGCAGGTCGCGGAGATCCCGGCACAGGCCCGCGCGAACGCTCGCGATCACGGCCGCCTGCCGCCACGGCGGCTCGCGGCTCACGGCCGGATCGTCGTCGAGCAGGCGGTCGAGCAGGCTCGGAACGAGCGGCGTCTCCCCGGTCAGGGCTGGTTCCACAGGATGGCTCCTCGACGAGGGGCCCGGACGCGAGCCCGGCTAGACTATACCCAAACCTCTCTTCCGCCGGCCGCGCCGAGATCCCGCCATGACCACGTCTCCCGCCCATGCCGACGGCTACGTCAGCGACGTCGCGTACCTCCCCGGCTATTACCCCTTCATGGCTCCGGCCCGAATCCGCTACGTGGCCGCGCTCAACGGCGTCCGGCCGCCCGCGGGCGGCCCCGGCCTCCGCTTCCTCGAGCTCGGCTGCGGCTTCGGAACCACGCTCCTGGCCCTCGCCGCGTCGAATCCGGCCGGCGAGTTCACGGGTGTCGATTTTCTCCCCGCGCACGTCGAGCACATGCGCCGGGAGGTCGCCGCGACGGGGCTCGGAAACGTCCGCGTGCTCGGCACCGACTTCGCCCATCTTCCCACCGACCTCGGACAGTTCGACATCATCGCCCTGCACGGCGTCTTCAGCTGGGTCAGCCCGGAGACGCGGGAGTCGATCTTCGGCATCCTCCGGCGGCACCTCGCCCCCGGCGGCATCGCCGAAGTCACCTACAACTGCATGCCGGGCTGGGCGAGCCTCCTGCCGGTGCGTTCGCTGATCAGGCATTTCGCCGCCCGCGTGGAGGGCGACAGCCTCGCCCGCGTGCGGGCCGCGCTCGCGGAGGTCGCCGCGTTGCGGGCGGCCGACATCCCCCTGTTTCACGATCAGCCGCTCGCCGCCCAGCTCGTCGATCGGCTCCTGAAGGCCGATCCGCACTACGTGGCCCACGAGTATCTCAACGAGCACTGGGCCGCCTTCGACGCCGCCGACGTGATCGGCATGTTCGCGGGCCTCGGCCTCGGCCACGCCGGCCGCGCCACCTACCACCACAACCACGTGCCGCTGTGCTCCCCGCCGCAGTTCGGCCCGCAGTTCGCCGGCCTCGACCTAGCGGCCACCGAGACCCTCAAAGACTTCCACATCAACGCGATGTTTCGCTGGGATCTGTTTTCAGCGACGCCTCGGGAGACATGGTCGCCGGCGGAGCGGGTGGCGGCGGCCCCCGATCTCCACTTCCGCAAGGCGATCCGCAACGCGACGCTGCCCCACACCGTGAAATACGGCGCCGTGACGGCCGGGCTCGCAGGCCCGCCCCATGAAGAATTGCTCGGTCTGATCGGCAACCGCGGCTGGACGTTCACCGACCTGTTCGCTGCAGCCGAACTCGCGGCATTCCCGCCTGCGGACATCGTCGAGGCGATCGACCTCGGCGTGGCGACGGGGCTCTTGCGGGTCGAGGGCGGGCCCGTGATCGACCCGATTCCGCCGCTCGAATCGATCGCCCCGGGAAGCCTCGACATCCCGCTCCCGTTCAACCGCCGTGCGCTCGTCCGCGAGAATCTGGCCAACGAGCAGGTGGCCTTGGCCAGCACGCTGACCGGTGCCGCCCACGAGATCGGCGACCTTCACGCCGCGATCCTCGACGAATTGACGACCGGCGGCAGCGACAGACTGCCCCTGCGGCTCGCCGACCGCCTGATCGCTGCCGACAAGCATCTCCGCGAGCACACGACGGGCCGGCCGATCACCGACCGCGGCGAACTCGTGCACGCCTGCCAGGAGATCTGCGGCGAGTTTCTCGCGACAGTGCTGCCGGAACTGCTGCGGCAGGGAATCGTCGTGCGGCTGGAGGACTGAAGTGGGCCGTGGAATCAGCTATGCTGCAGCGCAGACGACATCAATGCCGTGTGGACCACTGGTAAAAATCGTCGTGTCGATGAACAACGGCTGACCGACTCGTAGGGAGGTTTCTCATGTCGATGGGATTCTCGGCCGATGCCGGAGAAGCGACACGGGCAGGGTTCGGCCATCGGTTTGCGGGCGTCAGACCCGCGGCAACAGGCGCGAAGGATCCGGTGCCCCCGTACTGGATCACCGCACAGAGCAACTGCCCCAACTTCTCGCTCGAGTTTCCCATCAAATTGCCCGACCAGGCGCGTGCCATTCGCCTCGCGGGCGACTCGGAAGTGTTCGCGGCCATCAAGGAGTTCGTGGAAAAGACGTCGCAGAGCAAGTCGGTGACATCCGCCCGCGGCGAAGATGCCCGCATGGACAAGATGCGTTGGACCATCGAGGCGAGGACGGCAGACGGCAAGCCGCAGTTTCCGGAATTCCAGCGGGCGATCGCCCAACGCCGTCTGCGGGAGGCCGACAAGAATTCCGGAGTCCAGCCACCGACCGGGGGGCGCGTGACAGTCCGCGACGTGATCTGCATCCAGAATCTGCCGGTCTGGTGGAAATTTGCGGCGGCCCGCCGGGAGATGAAGGAGCATTACACGGGGGCCATGGGCACGAACACCGTTTACTACGCGGTGACGAGCGAGCCGGGACTCGACGGCATGCGGCACCTTCCGGTCGTCGATCCAGAGATCGGCGAAACGATGCTCTTTCACTGTGCCGACGTCAACGCCGTCGAAAATATCACCCGGGGCGGATTTCTCGCCCGCTACGGCGGCAACTACGGCACTGCGGCTGCCCCCCGCTACGGCATGCTCGGGCAGGGATCGTATTTCTCCAATGAACTCGCCAAGGGCCTCACCTACACCCGCTGCGTGCTCTGCGGAGACTTCGAGTGCGCGTGTCGCTCGCTCGAGACCAAGCGAAAAATAGCCCGAGCCACCATCCTGGCGCGGGTCATCCTCGGCAATGTCAGGTATTACCCGGCGCTGGCGAGCATCAGAAAAAAACTCGGCGGTCGGCAGGGCATCGAGGATCAGTTTCGCCCCATCGCGCACGATAATCCGATGTATCACGCGCCCAACACGCGCACATTCGACTCCGCAGTATCGCACGGCTTCAGCGGGAACAAGCTCTTCGATTTCGGCTCGGAGGCGAACGAATTCATGTCTCCCAAGGATCAGCTCACCTACCCCGAATTCGTCGTCAGTTTCGTCATGGGGCAGGACGACGTCGCTCCGGGCCTGAAGGAGATCGTCGGCACGGTTCTGGCCCGCTATCAGGGACGCTCCTTTGGCTTCCTGCGCAAAAAAAGCGAGGCGTCACAGAAGGCGGAGACGCTTCTCGGAGACGCCATCAAAAGCGGCCGCAGCGACGAAGAGATCGGCGATCTGGTGCTCTACCTCGTCGGTGTCAAGCAGCACGTCAACGGCGTGAAGCCCGACGGGGCCGGCCAACTCAAGACCGATGGCACCCTTTTCCAGTATCTCACCGAGGAGTTGAAGAAGCACGGTTACCTCGCCGTCGCCTGACCCGCCGCCGGCAGGCGTGCCCATCGTCGATCCAATCCCGTGGCTCGATCCCGTCGCCCCGGGAAGCCTCGCCGTCGCGCGTGACGGCCATTTCATCCACGTGCAGCGTGTCGATGCCGGATGCATTCATGAAGGCTCCTCCTCGGGTGGTGCTGTGGACGCTTGCCGTATGGATACGCGCGCGTTCGGGTCACGGGGCCGGGGCGGTGGCAGTGTCGAACCGGAGGCTCTCCACGCCCATCATGTCGATTTCTTCGTCCCCGTCCAGCACAAAGCAGCGGCGGCCGACGCCCACCACGGCGTCGTTCTCCGCGCCGATCCACTCGGTGCGGCGGCCGAGTCGCGAGGCGTCGTCGGCGTTCGTGAGCGTGCCGTACACGGCCGGTAGATGCACGGTGGCGTCGAAGGCCTCGGGCACCCGCCTTCCGCCACACGAGGTCGAGCGGCCGGGCCGGCGGCTCGAACTCCACGCTCCCGATCCGGGCCATCTCGATCCAGTAATACTTGCCGGTCTGGGTCAGCACCTCGAACACCTCCGCCGTGACGTCGTCGAGATCGCGGAAGTCGGCGAAGGGCCGCTCGACGCCGCCGATGACGACGACCCCGCCGAGGGCGGGCCGCGCGATCTCCGCCCGGGCGGCTACCGCGCCCGCGTCGGCCGGCCGTCCGGCCCGCAGGAGCACGAACGCCTCCAGCCGGTCGCGCACCTGCTGCCCCGCGCCGTCGAGGAGTTCCGGCACGCGGCCCTCGTCGAAGAACTGCCGCCGCGCCGCCTCGGCCCGCAGGAGCTGGCGGATCGGCGCGGCCGCCACCGCGACCCGCGGCTCGAGCGTCATCATCGTGTCGAACTGCGCGTCGGCCCGGTCGAACTGACCTCCGAGGATCAGGAGTTCCGCGAGCAGCCAGCGGTCCTCCAGGCTCTTCGGGGCGGCCTTCACCGCGGCCGTGGCCGCGGCGGTCGCCGCGGCGAGGTCTCCGGCTTTCAGACAGTCATGGGCGGTCGTCATGGCATGGTCCTTTCGTGGTGCCTAGCGGGAATTCGTCTTGCGCACGGTCGAGACGAGCTTGAGCGTGGCGTCGAGCCGATCGATCTGGAAGTGGGGCTGCAGCCGCATCACGACGCGGAAGGCACCCGCCGTGCCCGGCTCCTCGCGCACCTCCACGGAGGCGGCCCGCAGCGGCATGCGGGCCCGCGTCTCGGCGGAGGCCTGGTCGTCGGGCGTGACGTACTGGTTGACCCATTGCGACAGGAACCGCTCGAACTGCGGCGCCTCGGTGAAACTGCCGAGCTTGTCCCGCGCGAGCACCTTGAGATAGTGCGCGAACCGCGAGGCGCACAGCACGTACTGCAGCATCGCCGACACGCGGGCGTTCATCGAGGTTGCCGGGCTGTCGAACGCCTCCGGGCGGTGGAGCGTGGCATTGCTGTGGAACACGGCCTTGCCGTCGGGGCCCGTCGCACACAGCGGCACGAGGCCGGCGGCGTCGAGCTCTTGCTGCAGTTCGTCGGTCACGAACGACTCCGTCGGCCCGCGCAGCGTCGCGGCGTTGTCGAGGCCGTCGAACCCGTCGGTCGGGAGATCCTCGACGAGCCCGCCCCCCGCCAGGCCCCGCGACGCGCCGCGGATGTCGGAAAACCAGCCCGACCGGCCGAACTCCCGCACGATCACCGCCGCCAGCGGCCACGCGGCGCTCATCCACGGCCGCCCGTCGGTGCCGGCGCCGTCCACGACCTCGCGGTAGCGAAAGCTGCGTT
>RFPF01000148.1 GCA_009926295.1 Planctomycetia bacterium | reverse complement strand
GATGGCGAAGCGAAGCGGACATGCAGAGAGCGGAGGGCTGGAGGCCCGCAGCGAACGTCCGGAGAGAGGGGCTGGGCAGTCCCGAGCCGGCTTGGGCAATTCCTGACAGGCAGGACGCCTATCCTACGTTGCGATAGAGTGTCGTCATGGATCTTTCCCCGGAAGCCCAGCGGCTCGCACCGATCGTCGTCGCAGTGATCGTGCTCTGGTTCACCGAGGCCCTGCCGCTCGCGGTGACGGCCCTGCTCGGCGCGGCGGCGTGCGTGGTCGCAGGGGTCGCCCCTGCCAAGGAGGTCTTCCGGCCGTTCGCAGATCCGCTCATCTTTCTGTTCATCGGATCGTTCCTGCTCGCCGAGGCGATCCGGCAGCATCGGCTCGATCGCCGGCTCGCCTACGCCGTGCTTTCGCTGCCGGCGGTCGGGGAGCGGCCCGGCGGGATCATGGCGGCCGTGGTCGCCGTGTCGGTGGCGATCAGCGCCTTCATCTCGAACACCGTCACGGCGGCGATGATGCTCGCGATCGTGTCGGGCATCCTCGGGGCCATCGACGAGGCGGCCGACCGGACGGGAGCCCGGCCCTCGTCACGATTCACCACGGGGCTCTACCTGTGCATCGCCTTCGCGGCGTCGATCGGCGGACTGGCGACGCCGATCGGCACGCCGACCAATCTGATCGGTCTCGGGTTCATCCGCGAGCAGACGGGCGTCGCCATCTCGTTTCCGGTCTGGTGCAGCCTGAGCCTGCCGTTGGTGGCGGTCCTGTCGTCGATCCTCGTGGCCGTGATGGCGCGGATGTTTCCCGCAGGCATCGACCGCCTCGAGGGCGTGCAGGCATACGTGCGCGGCGAGCGGGGACGGCTCGGTGCCTGGACCACGGGGCAGCGTTCGACGGCAGCCGCGTTTGGGGCGACCGTCGCGATGTGGGTCTTTCCGGGAATCCTGGTGATGGCCTTGGGGGCCGATCACCCGCTCAATCGCTGGCTGCGGGATCGGCTCCCCGAGGGCGTGGCGGCGGTGATCGGGGCGATCCTGCTCTTCGTACTGCCCGGCGATCGGGCGGCGGACGGGCGGGCATCGCGCGTCCTCGTCTGGAGCCAGGCCCGCATCGACTGGGACATCGTGCTGCTTTACGGCGGCGGCCTGGCACTGGGTGAACTCTGCTTCTCGACGGGCCTCGCCGCCGCCTGCGGCAGGGCCGTCACCGGGTGGATTCCGCACGGTGGCGGGCTCGTCCTCGTGGCCATGGCCGCCCTCCTGGCCGTCGTCACCAGCGAGTTCACGAGCAACGTGGCGAGCGCGACGATGGTCGTGCCGATCGTGATCGCGATGGGGCAGGCGACCGGCGTCGACCCCCTGCCGGCCGCGCTCGCGGCCACCTTCGCCGCCAGCCTCGGCTTCATGATGCCGGTGAGCACGCCCTGCAACGCGCTCGTCTACGGCTCGGGGCGGATTCCGCTCAGGGCCATGATGGCGAGCGGCGCGGTCATCGACGTGGTGGGCACGCTCGTCGTCACGGCGGCCGTGTTCTCCGCGGGCAGGCTCTGGATCGCTCCGTGATCCGGCGCTGCGCGGGAGTTCAGAATCCTCCCTCGATGACCGCACCGCACTGGTGGCAGCGAGGCATGGCCGGCGGCGGTGGCGTGGGCATGAAGCCCTCGGCGCACAGGGCATGCATCCGCGGAAAGCATGGCGGCAGGGTCATGCAGTTCTCCCGCGCGAACCTCCTCAGGTGCAGCTGGCCGCAGGGGTTGGCGTGGTACACCCCTCCACAGCCGGTGCCGCAGGCCTGACCGCACCCCGTGCCCCGCACGTTTCCATGCCACGGCGGACGCTGCACGCCGCGACAGCCGCAGCCGTCGGCACCCCCGAGATCGAGGCTTCCGGGATGCTCCTCCGTGAGGATGATCGTCTCCTCCGCGGCGGTGCGGGCCGTCGGCAGGACCGCGAGCGGGAGAGCGACGATGGCGAGGGCTGCGAGCAGGTGGCGCATGGGGGCGACGTCTCGGGATGCCGGTCGCCGCCGGCAACGTGCCGTCTGCGACCGGAGATTTTGTTCGGCGATCGATCCGGGCGGCGCTCACCGACGGCGCAAGACGGTGGAAAGATGCGGGTCGTAGCGATGGGAGTGCCCGCGGAACGGGGGCGTGCCGTACCATGGCCTTCGTGAAAAAGGTCGAAGTCAGTTACGGTGCCTCCGATCCCCTCGTGCTCGAGGTGCAGGCCGAGGCGCTTCTAGGCATCCTGGCCGGTCCGCCGGGGATGACCACGGCCCGGGCGGAAGAGTGCGTCGCCGCCGCTGCGCCGCCGGAGGGCCCGGAGCTGTCGGGCCACGTGGTCCCCGGCGACCGCGTGGTGATCGCCCTTTGCGGAGATGTTCCCGAGCTGTCGCACGTCGTGGCCGCGGTCACCGCCCAACTTGCGCGGGGGAATGTGTCGGCCGACTGCATCCGCATCCTGCATGCCGGCTCCACGGCGTGTGGACACGGCTTCGTGGAGGAGTTCGACCCGACTCTTGAATCGGATACGGCGTATTTGGCGGCCGACGAGGCGGGGCGTCCGCTCCACCTGGCCCGCGCGCTCGTCGACGCCGACGTTGTAGTGGCCATCGGCACGTGGTCGTTCGATGCGTCGTTCGGGGGCCGGGGGCTCGCCGGGGAATTGTGGCCGGCCTTCGGCCGCCGGGAGCGACAGGATGAACTCGCCGCCGATCTCGCCCGCCGTGGCCGGCGGGCCCTCGGACCGTGGCTTGCGGTCCAGCGGACACTCACGTGGCAACTGGGCGTCGCGTCCTGCCTGCGGCTCGTCTGGGGACGCGACGGTTCGCTGGCAGGCGCCGCCTTCGGACTCCCCGAAGACGCGGCACGCCGGGCAGGCCGGATGGCGAGGGCATGGGCGCCCACGATCCCGACACCGGCCGACCTCGCGATCTGCACGCTGTCGGCCGGGGCCGACGGCTTCGGCGCGGTGGTCCGCGCCGTGGCGGCCGCCGCGCGGATCACCCGGCCCGACGCGACGATCTGCGTGGCCACCACGCAGGCCCCTGAGCCCGGGCCGGTGGTCACCCGCTGGCGGCAGGGGGCCGCGCTCCGCCCTCTGGTGGGCGAGGCGCGGGTGTCGGGCGACCGTCGACTCGTCGCCGACGCGGTGCAGACGAGGTTTCTCGCCCGGAGTCTCGAGGACCGGCGGCTCGTGCTCCTCTCCGGACTCGACGAGGCGACCGTGGAGGATCTGGAATTCGGCTTCGCCGAGGATCCGGACGCCCTCGCCCGGCTGGTGCGGCGTGCTTCGAGTGTCGTCTTCCTCCACGAGGCCGACCGGATGCTGCCGAGCATCGCATAAAAACGAGCAGGGCCGCTTGCGCGGCCCTGCCGTGAACTCCATCCACCACCACGCGGACGGTTGTATTGCGACCGATACGAAGCCTCGGTCGAGGGCGTCTGCCACGGGCGATCAAGCCGTGAGGGCGATCGCACCTTCATCCTGGTCGTCGACCAATCCATTCACCGCGGCATCTCGCCGCAGCTTGCGGCGGCGGTAGCCGTGGCCGACGGCGGCGGCGGCGCCGAGGCCGGCGAGGATCACCGTCGGCGGCTCGGGCACGGCCACGGGCTGAACGGCATTCGTGACGTTCAGATTCGTAACCTGCGTTCGGGCACTGCCGTACACCCCCGCTGCGGCGATGTCCGTGCTGAATTGCAGCGAGATTTCCGTGATCGCGTCGCCGGCACCGACACCGGCGGCCAGCCGCACGTCGTTCCAATTGATCGCGTCGGTCCCCGTCCAGGTGCCGTTGGTCGCACTGCCCTGCGGCCCGGTGACTGTGACGTCCGATGGGACGATCGTGATCGACCGGGTGAGCGGTGAACCGCCCGCGTAGGCATGCCAGTTCACGCCGGTCACCTGGAGGGAGTAGTTGGAGCTCATCGCCACCTTTGCGATCGAAGCCGGGCTCCCTGCCCCCATGTCACCTGCGCCGAACGGAGCCCACACGCTGTACGTCCCGGCGATCTGAAAGACGTTTCCCGCGAGGGCGTAGCCCGTGTAGTTCGGATCACCCACGATCTGCTTGCTGCCCACGGCGAACGAGAGGAGCGATGACTTCGTCTTCAGGTCGAACGACGTGCTCTGGTCGGTCTGCACGAACGTCGTGGGCAGGAACGTCAGTTGTGGATTCGGAACCTGCGAATACACGGGCGTCTGGGGCACGAACAGTCCGGGCGGAATGTCAGCGCCGCTCTCGGTGACGTTGCTGTAGACGACCTTCGTGCCCTCGGCCCTCGAACGATCCGTGGTTGATCGAGCCGGCCAGCGCCGCCATGGGCGTGGTCAGCAGCATCAACAGGGCCGCCCAGAGGCGGGCCGGGGAAGAACTTGTGGACATGGCTTGGGATCCTGCTTTCGAAATGGAGTTCAGTGCGGTCGGAAGCGCCTCGCTTCCTGCCATCGCCTCCGGCGGGTGCGACCCCGACGGATCCCGCGACACGGAGGCAGTCGAAAAGTGGTGGTGACTGCGTTCCGGCCGGCGGCCTGAGGAACTTGTGCGTGGTTTTGTGGCCTGCATCTCCGGGGCCAGGTGGTGCATCCACACGCGCCTCCGCCGCGCCCGCCGTGCCACACGGCGCCGCGTGTTCCGCGCGAGCGGCCCCCTCAGACGACGCGAGGTCGCGCGGAGGCGAAGCCGTGAAGGCCTGCTGGCTCGAGCTGGACGGGACCGTGGCATGGAACACACGCTGGGAAACGGATGGATGGAAACCGGGCAAACCGGACGACGACGCGGGCCTGCGGACGATCGGCTACCAGGCGAACCGCTTGTTGCGGCGGCGGTGGATGCCGTTGACCTGGGTGGGACCGCGACGCGACCGGACATACCGGGGCTCCGCGGTGCGGCGCGAATCGTGGTCGCTCGAGCGACGGTCGCGGATGCGGTGCGACGAATAGTCGAGTTCGACGTCGTCGGCGTAGTACGGGGCAGACATGGCGAGCTTCTCCTTGGCAGGGGATTGGGAAATGGATGAAAACGTGGACAACGGCCGAGAACTGGGACTACCGGGCTCCCACGAACGCGGAGGAACCATCACGCAGGCGACGGGCCTCGACGCACAGGCTCGTCAGGCTGTCGCCGTCACACACACCGGGCAGATAGAGCCAGGCACCCACCTGACGGGCCCACAGCTCCTCGTCGACGCTGTCCTCCGAGCCGCAGACCACGAGCAGCGTGCCCGGACGGGACGCCATCTCCTCCGCGAGCTCGATCGTGTCGTTGACGCGATCACCGAGCGGCGCCGCGATGTCGACGATCACCAACTGGAAGTCGCGGTCGACGGCCTGGCGAAGATCACCGGCTGCCTCGGGCGACGCACACTCGAGCCACCCGGCCAGTTCGACGGCCGCCTCGAAGCGGCTGCGCCGGGCCGGATCTCCGGAAACGACGAGGCAGTCGAGCAGGCCCGTCCGCCGCGTCGCACGCGGCAGCACGCCACTCGTGGCCTCGGGGGCGAACACGTCCGACGTGATGCCCACTGCTGCAACCATCATCATCTTGCACCTCCACGGGATTCGGGACACGTCGCGAGGCTCGCCGGCATCCACATGCCGATCGCCTCGCGACGTCGTGGAGGAAATGCACGGGCCGTGCCGAACCCCGAGCGGGCCTTCCGCGCGTGCACGCAACTCCCGTCACGCAGGGGTGTTGCGCATGCGAAAAATTTTTCGGCTCACCCTCCGAGCCTGTTTTCAGGCCTCACCAGGATGGTGGTGCCGGGCGCGGCACGGCGCGCAAGCAGGCGGGCCAAACGGCCTTTTTTCAAGGACAAAAGCGCCGTCTCACCGTCGTGGTGGGCGACTCACCGCGACGGTGACCGCCGCGCCGACCACTCGAGACGCTGGCCGAGCGCGGCGAGCGGCACGGTTCCCCAGTCACGCGAGTCGCGGCTGCCCGCTGGAAAGTCGCCGAGCACGAAGCACTCCCCCGCGCCCGTCCGCCAGCACACCGCACCGGTGGCGGGCGGGAGGTAGTGAACGTCGCGCCAGACGACGACGTGCTCGATCCGGGCGCCGTCGTCGCCCGATGCGGCGACCCGCACGCGGAGCGTCTCAATCGCGCCCTCCCCGCCCCACGGGCGACTCACCGTCCACGTGGCTGGAGACCCCGCGGGGACCGGCCCGGGGATAGGCTGATGGTCGGGCATCGGCCATGCCGTGGCGACGAAATGGCCGTCGAGGCGGCCGGCCACGATCGCATGCCGGCCAGCGGCCCGGGCCCGCACACGCACCTCCCGACGTCCGATCCGCACCTCGAAGTCCGCCTGGGCGCCCGTGGCGGACACGGCGGTCGCCCGCACCACGGCCGCCAGCCCGAGGTCACGAACCGGCACGAGCAACCGCCGTTCCTCGGGGGCGAACGCCACGTCGTCGAAAACGCTCCCGGCGATCGCGAACAACGCCTCGGACCGATCGGCCCGTGCCGCCGGAACCGTGCACGGCAGGGCCATCTGCCCCAGCACGTGCGGCGGCTTCAATGCCACCTCCCCGTCTACGAGGAAATCACCGTCCACGATGGTGATCTCCTCGCCGGGCAGGCCACAGACCCGCTTCATCACCGTCACGCCGGCAGGCCCACGGAGCGTCCACCGCTCGAACCGCCGCGGATCGCGCCATCGGTCGAAGGCGGGAAACCAGCCGCTCTTCGCCCTGTCGCCGGGCAGGAGGCCCGGCGCCATCGACAGGCCCTCCACTTCCCACCGCACCGGCAGCGCGGCCCCTGCCACTCCCGCCAGCAGGATTCCGATCACCGGCAGCACCCGACGCTGCATCATGGCTTGGGTCACCGTGGGCGGATCTCGAGCAGGACGCTCTCGTTGTCGCTGCCGCGGATCGGCCAGGCGGCGATCCGGCGGATCGTCACCTTCTTCGCGAACCCCTTGTGTCGGGCCTCGCCCTTCTCGTCCTCCCAGCGCGGCCCCTTCACGACGAGCAGCCGGCCGAATCGGTCCACGATCGGCTCGAACCACGAGAGGAGTTTGACGAGCGGGGCCACCGCCCGCACGACGAGCGTGTCGAACCGCTCCGCCCGGGCCGCGGCGGCGGCCACGATGGCCTGCGCCGCTCCCGCGTGCACCTGCAGTTCCAAGCCTGCCTCGGCGACGATCGCCCCCACTGCGCGAGCCTTCTTCCCGACGCTGTCGCAGAGCTCCACTCGCAGGTCCGGACGCAGGATCGCGAGGAGCACGCCCGGAACGCCGCCGCCGGTTCCCACGTCGAGCACGTGTTCGCCCCTCGCGAGATGCGGGCAGATGGCTGCCGCGTCGGCCACGTCGCGCGACACGAATTTCGGGGCGTCGGTGTGGCGGGTGA
>RFPF01000147.1 GCA_009926295.1 Planctomycetia bacterium | reverse complement strand
TTCCTGCCCGGCGTGGCCACCGCCTCGGCCCTGCCGCAGCCGGCGATCGACGCGCTCGGCAGCTGCCTCGTGGCGGCGGGCGCTATCGCGGCCCTCGTGCGTCGTCGCCGCGGCCCGGAGTCGGAGCCCCTTCGGCCCGCGACGCCGGCGGCGTTGATCGATCCGGCGTTCCTCGCCCTCCGCGACACGCTCGGCGCAGCCTGGGCCCTGCGGATCGCGGAGCGCTTCGATACCGTGGCCGGCGAACGCGGCTGGCCCTGCCGGCTCCGCTTCGCCGGCCTCGCCGCCGGCGGCGACCCGGCCGACGCCTCGTGGCACCGTGACGCCCCGCCGCTTCGTCGACGAAGCCTGGCTCGCACGTCATGGATGGAGGGATTCGCCCCTCTGAATCCGTCTCGATGGCCCCGCCAGCGGGGCCGCGGTAGACTACTTCACAGTACCCGACCGATGGAGCGCCGACGGTGACCGCCGCAGGCGCCTCCCCGGCACATTCCATCCCAGGAGTTCTCATGGCCGAAGAAACGAATCCGCAGCGCGGCGCCCCCGAGTCGATGCAGGTGCCGGTCGACGAGTCCCACATCGCCGCCACCTACGCCAACTTCTGCCGTGTGACGGGCACTCCCGAGGAGTTGATCGTCGACTTCGGCCTCAACAAGCAGGTCGGCGGCACCGCTCCCGAGACGATCCAACTGACGCAGCGGATCATCGTCAACTTCTTCACAGCCAAGCGGCTCGCCTACGCCCTCGGCATGGCGGTGCAGCGTCACGAGCAGGCCTTCGGCACGCTCGAGACGGACGTCCAGAAGCGGGTCGTGCATCCGCAGGGCGGGCGGGCCTGAGTCCGGCGGGCGGGCCGGCCGGCGGCCCGTTTCGAACAGAGTTCGGGACTCCACGCATGAGCACGGTCGACGAACGGGCGGTCGAGGAGGCACGGCGGCAGATCCTCGCGATCGTCGACCAGATCCGTGCGCTCGCGCAGGGCGACATGAAGGAGGCCGAGTTCTTCGCGGCACTGCTCGCGAAGGCCGTCGAGGCGATGGGCGCCGTGGGTGGCATCGTCTGGCTCGTCCGAGACCAGGGCCGTGTCGAGTCGGTGAGCGGTCTGGGCGTCGAGCACACGGGGCTCACCAGCGGCGAGGAGTCGCAGGCAGCCCACGGAAAGCTCGTGTCGATGCTGCTCGGCAACCCCGAGGGCATCGTCGTGCCGCCGCGGGCGGGCCTGACGAAGCCAGACGGCAGCCCGGCCGCGGAGAACCCCACCGATCTGCTGGTGGTGGCGGCGCCGATCGAGCGGGCCGGCACGAGGGCCGGCCTCATCGAGGTGTTCCACCACTCCAACGCGCCCGACGTCGAGCGCGGGTATCTCAAGTTCCTCGAGCAGGCGGCCCAGCCGGCCGGCCTCTATCTCGAGCGGCAGCAGCTCGTCACGCTCGACAGTCAGCAGACGGCGCTGGTGCAGGTCGACCGCTTCAGCCGGGCGGTGCACGAGTCGCTCGACCCGAAGGCCACCGCCTATGTGCTCGCCAACGAGGCCCGGCGCATCATCGGCTGTGACCGCGTGAGCGTGCTGGTGAGCCGCGGCCGGAAGCTCGAGCTCACGGCCGTCAGCGGGCAGGAGTCGATCGAGCGCCGGGCGTCGGCGGTGCAGGCGATCGAGGCGCTCGTGCGCGTCGTGGCGCGGGCAGGCGATCCGCTCTGGCATCCCGATCCGTCCCGCGAGCTGCCGCCGCAGATCGAGGAGGAGCTCGAGGCCTACATCGACGAGTCGCACGCCACGGCGCTCGCGATCGTCCCCCTGGAGAAGCCGCGACCCACGCCGGTGGTGAAGGCGGGCGGGATCGACGCCGTGGCCGTGGCGAAGGCGGAGGCCGCCCCGAAGGTGGCGCCCCGGCCGATCGGGGCCCTCGTGGCGGAGTGGTTTTCGTCAGCCTCGTTCGAGGGGGGGCGGCGGGCCCGCGTGGAGCTCGTCGCCGAGCACGGCAAGGTGGCCCTCGCCAACGCCCTGGCCCACACGGGGCTCCCCCTGTTTCCGGTGCTCGACATCCTCGGCCGCTCGCGGGTGCTCACCTCCGCCCGCAACCTGCCCAAGACCGTCCTCGCCGCGCTCTCCGCGGTGGCGGCCGTCGCCGCGCTCGTGCTCGTGCCCGCCGACCTCCGCCTGGAGGGGAAGGGCACGCTCGAGCCGGTGCACCGCCGCGACGTGTTCGCCGGGATCGACGGCGTGGTCGAATCGATCGCGCCCGGGGTGGAGCACGGGGCCGAAGTGAAGGAGAAGCAGCTCCTCGCCACGCTTCGCAACATCGAGCTCGACGTCGCCCTCACCGACGTGCTCGGCCGCAAGGCCGGCAGCGAGGAGCAGCTCGTGTCCACGCGCCGCGCGCTCCTCGAAGATCAGAAGATATCCGCCGACGAGAAGAACCGGATGGCGGGCCGGGCCGCCCAGCTCGAGCGGGAGATCGAGAGCCTCGAGGAGCAGCGGAAGCTCTACGAGGCGAAGAAGCTCGACCTCGCGGTGCGCAGTCCGATCGACGGCGTGATCGTCACCTGGCAGGTGCGCGACCGGCTCATGCTGCGGCCGGTCGAGAAGGGTCAGGTGCTCCTCAACGTGGCCGACAAGACGGGCCCCTGGGAACTCGAGATCCACCTCCCCGACGACCGGCTCGGCCACGTAAACCGGGCCGTGGCCGAGGCGAAGGCCGCCGGCCGGGAACTCACCGTCGACTACATCCTCGCCACCGACCCCGGCACGCGCCACGCGGGGAGCGTGCGCGAGATCCACGAGCAGGCGGAGGTCCGCGGCGAGCAGGGCAACACCGTGCTCGTCAGGGTCACGATCGACCCCTCCCGCCACGCCAAGGAGGAGCTGGGTGCGGGCGCGAGTGTGACGGCCCGGATCAACTGCGGCACGCGTCCGCTCGGCTATGTCATCTTCCACGACCTCGTGGCCTTCGTGCAGCAGCACATCCTGTTTCGTCTCTGGTGAGGACTTCGCCCATGCGCCCGCTCCCACGCCCCTCCGCCGCGACCGCGATCCTTCTCGGCTGCCTCGCGGCCGCCGCATCCGCCGGGGCTGCCGACAGCCCCGGCGGCGATCCCGTGATCCAACGCTGCCTCGTGTCGCTCATCGAGGAGGCGAAGGTGCCGGCACGCGAGGCTGGGGTGCTCGTCGAGCTGCGGGTGCGCGAGGGCGACGTGGTGGAGAAGGGGGCCTTGATCGCGAAGATCGACGACGACCAGCCGCAGATGGAGCGTCGCAAGGCCAGGGCCGAACACGACCAGGCGGTGGCGAAGTCGGAGAGCGACGTCGACGTGCGCTACGCGATCGCGGCGGAGCAGGTGGCGGAGGCCGAGCACCTCAAGGCCCTCGAGTCTCACGCCAAGGTCCCCGGCAGCGTCACGGAGGTCGAGCGGAGCCGCCTCAAGCTCAACGAGAAGAAGGGGGAGTTGCAGATCGAGCAGGCCCAGCTGGAGCAGAGGCTGAACACCCTCGCAGCCCAGTCGAAGGAGGTCGAGGTGCTCGCCGCGGAGAACGCGATCGACCGCCGGCTCATCAGGAGCCCGCTCGACGGAGTGGTGGTGCAGCTCTTTCCACACCAGGGGGAGTGGCTGCAGCCGGGCGACCCGCTGGCCCGCGTGGTCCGCACCGACAGGCTGCGGGTGGAGGGCTACGTCGACGCCGCCCGGCTCGACCCGGCCGACGTGAGCGGCCGCCCCGTGGAGGTGGAGGTTGTCCTCGCCGGCGGCCGTCGCGAGAAGTTCACCGGCCGGATCGTGTTCACGAGCCCGCTCGTGGAGAGCGGCGGCGACTACCGCGTGTTCGCGGAGGTCGACAACCGGCAGGATCCGGCCACGCGACAGTGGCTCCTCCGCCCCGGCCAGACCGCCACGATGACGATCCACAAGTAACAACGCGACGGCTCGTCACCATGGCCTCCGCCGACGTCTTCCGCTCGAGCACGACCCGCCCCGTGGGCCTGCGACGCCGCGGCGACCTCGTCACCACCCGGCAGGTCTACCAGGGACAGGTGTGGTGGGTCGTGAAGGACCCCATCGCGCTCTCCTACTACCGCTTCCGTCCGGAGGAATACGCCCTCCTCGAGATGCTCGACGGCAGCGCGAGCCTGGAGATGCTCAAGGAGCAGTTCGAAGCGCGGTTCCCGCCGCGCCGCATCAAGGTCGACGAGCTCGCCCGGTTCATCGCCACGCTCCACCGCTCCGGGCTCGTGATCGGCGACCGGCCGGGCCAGGGCCCCCAGCTCTTCGAACGACGGAGGCAGCGGAACTGGCAGCAGTGGAAGGCGTGGCTGGCCAACATCCTCTCGCTGCGGTTCCGCGGATTCGACCCCGACCGGCTCCTCGCCAGGCTCGACCCGTGGTTCGGCTGGCTCTTCGAGCCGCCGGCGATCGTGGCCGTGCTCGTGTTCGCGGCGAGCGCGCTCGTGCTCGTGCTCGTGAACTTCGACGTCTTCCGCTCGAAGCTCCCGGAGTTCCACCAGTTCTTCGCCTCGGGCAACTGGCTGTACCTCGCCGCAGCGCTGGCGTTCACGAAGATCTGCCACGAGTTCGGCCACGGCCTCTCCTGCAAGCACTACGGCGGCGAGTGCCACGAGCTGGGAATGATGATGCTCGTGTTCACGCCCTGCCTCTATTGCGACGTCTCCGACAGCTGGATGCTCCCCTCGAAGTGGAAGCGGGCGGCCATCGGGGCGGCGGGCATGTACGTGGAGGTGATCCTCGCGTCGATCGCGACCTACCTGTGGTGGAACTCCCACGGCGGCATCTTCAACCAGCTCTGCCTCGACGTGATGTTCGTGTCGAGCGTGTCGACGCTCATGTTCAACGCGAACCCGCTCCTGCGCTACGACGGCTACTACATCCTCTCCGACCTCCTCGAGATCCCGAATCTCAAGCAGAAGTCGACGTCGATCCTCGGTCGCATCGCGAGCCGCTGGTGCCTGGGCATCAAGCCGCCCGACGACCCCTTCCTGCCGCAGCGCCGGCTCGGCCTGTTCGCCCTCTACTCGGTGGCATCGAGCCTCTACGGCTGGTTCGTCTCGCTCTCGATCTTCCTGTTCGTATGGAGCGTGTTCAAGCCGTACCGGCTGGAGGTGATCGGGCAGGTCCTGGCCTTCATGGCGCTGTGGGGCTTGGTGGTGAGGCCGGTGCAGGGCATCATCAAGTTCCTCAACATCCCCGGGAGGCGCGACGAAGTGAAGGCGGTGAACCTCGCGGTGACGGGCGTGGCCGCGGCGGCGATCCTCGCGGCGATCGCGCTCATTCCACTGCCCCAGCGGGTGTGGTGCGGGGCCGAACTCCGCCCGCGCGGCGAGGAGACCGTCTACGTCACGGAGGCGGGCCGCCTCGAGAGCCTGGCCGTGAGGCCCGGGGCGATCGTGAAGCGGGGCGACGAGCTCGCCCGGCTGTCGAGCATCGATCTCGACCTCGCGATCGCGGAGCTCGAGGGAAAGGCGGCCGACGCCCGCACGAGGCTGGCGAGCCTCCAACGCGAGCGGTTCACGTCGCCGGCGGCGGGGCTGGAGATCGGAACCGTCGAGGAGGCGCTCAAGAGCGTCGAGGAGCAGCTGGAGAAGAAGCGGAAAAACCGCACCGAGCTCGTCCTGCGTGCCCCCCGCGACGGCATCGTGCTGCCGGCCCCGGCGGTCAAGGAGCAGCCGGGGGCGTCGGGCAAGCTGCCCACGTGGAGCGGCAACGCCCTGGAGCCGTACAACCTCGGGGCGACCTTCGTCGAGGGCACCGTGCTGTGCATGGTGGGGGAGCCGGAAAAATTCGAGGCCGTGATGGTGATCGACCAATCGGAGGTGGAGTTCGTGGGCAGGGGGCAGCACGTCGACCTCAAGCTCGACGCCTTCCCCTGGCGCACGTTCACGGGAAAGGTGGAGGAGCTCGCCGAATCCCGTCTCGAGAGCAGTTCGGAGCGGATGAGCGTGAAGGCGGGAGGGCTCGTGCCCACAGAGACCGACGAGTCGGGCCGCGAGCTCCCGATCTCCGCGAGCTACGAGGCGATGATGGCACTCGACGACTCGGAGGCGGTGCTCACGCCGGGGATGCGGGGCACGGCGCGGATCCAGGTGGGCAGCCGCACGGTGGGCCAGTGGCTCCTGCGGCTGGTGTGGCAAACCTTCAACTTCAGGATGTAGGCAAAACATGGACCTCCGGTCCATTTTTGCCTTGCCGGCCTCCGCCGGCTGGTGTTCACCCGGCCCTCCAGGCCTGGTGCTCGAGCGTGATACATTCCGGCATGCCCACGCTCGACCGGATCACGCTCCATCCCGTGAAGAGCCTCGACGGCGTCGAGGTCGACTCCGCCCGCGTGCTGCCGTCCGGGGCGCTCGAGTTCGACCGTCGCTGGCGGCTCGTCGACATGGAGGGCCGCGTCGTCAACGCGAAGCGCACGCCCCGCTTCCACGCGATCCGGGCCGAGTTCTCGCTCGCCGAACGGCTGGTCTCGCTGTCGATCGATCCGGCAGCGATCGCGGCGGAGGCGGTTCCCGGGATCGCCGCACTCGACTCGCTGCGGCCCGATTCATTCCATCTCCTGCCCGGGAGAGAGGGGCCGTGCGGCTGGCTCTCCGAGGCGCTCGGCGTCGGCACGCTGCTTTTGGAGGAGCGTCCTGACGGCGGATTTCCGGACGACCGCGATGCTCCCGGGCCGACGCTCGTGTCGACGGCGAGCCTTGCGGAAGCGGCCCGCTGGTTCGGCTTCGACCTCGCGGAGAGCCGGCGGCGGTTCCGGGCCAACCTCGAGATCGGCGGCTGCGACGCCTTCTGGGAAGACACGCTCGCGAGCCCGGCGAGGCCGGGCCTCGTGCGATCGCTCGCCGATCTTCCGGGCGACATTCCGGCCGATCCCTATGCGAGCCTGCCGCCGCCCGAGCCGAAGGAGTTTTCGATCGGCGAAGCGAGGTTCAGGGCGACGAACGTCTGCCGACGGTGCGTGGTGCCGACGCGCGACTCGACGACGGGTGCCGTCACGGCCTGTTTCCGCGACGCGTTCGAAGCCCGGCGGGGCAGGGGACTGCGGCCCGACGTCGACGCCAGCGGATGGAACCACCTCTACCGGCTCGCGGTGAATACTGCGAGCATTGCCCACGGGCTCGTCTTCGTCGGCAATCCAGCCGCGTGCGACGAGCATTAATTTAATCGAATCCATGACCGCGATTCAGCGGGGCAGCGAACGACTCAACCGGCACCCGCCGCGATTCCGTGAAATCGGTCGCTGATCCACCCCTTGTCCGACTTGAAATGGGCGGTCGAGGGGAAGGCTCGGCTCGGCAAAACCCGGCCGGTTATGACGAAAAACCCGGGCTGCACGAGGGCTTTGCTGCTCGGGAAAGATGCCGCCGAACAAATTGTTTGACCCCCAC
>RFPF01000146.1 GCA_009926295.1 Planctomycetia bacterium | reverse complement strand
TGGACCGGCACGAATGCCGACTGGACCACGGCCGGAGCGTTTTCGGGCTCCGCCGGCCCGGTGACGCTCTCGAATGCCTTCAGCCAGGCGCTCGTCTTCCAGGGAAACAATCTCCTCTCCAACACCAACACGCTGAGCGGCACCGCGACGAGCATCACGTTCAACGCCGGCTCGGGCGCGTTCAACATCACCAACACCGGCACGTTCTGGCTCACGGGCGCCGTCAGCAACAGCAGTTCCAACCTCCAGACGATTTCCGGCACGGTGAATCTAGGCGGAAATTCGACCTTCTCCGGCACGAGTGTCACGCTCTCCGGCACGCTCGTGAACAACAACGGCAGCCGCACGCTCACCAACAGCCTCTCGACGGGCTCACTGCTCACGATCGGCGGCGTGACCCTGAGCGAGAGCAGCACGGGCCGCGCGTTCACCCTCGCCGGCACGGGCAACACCACGATCACCGGCCCGATTGTGAACGGGCTCGCCACGACGGGCACGTTTGCGATCACCAACACTGGCACGACGTCGATACTGGGGTCGGGCAGTTGGGGGGGTGGCAATACGACGCTCAGCGGATTGGGTTCCGCATTGGTCTTCGGGGGGGCGAGCGGCATGAACTCCGGCTCGACTAACTATGTGCTTCAGAGCTCCAGCCGCCTGATCCTCGACAATACCGGCGTGGCGAGCAACAACAACAACCGCATCGCCGACACAGCTACCCTGAACATCGGCTCCGGGTCATTCATCTTCAGGGGCTCTGATCAGACCGGCACCAACTCGTTGGAGACGATCGGGGCGATCTCGAACCCCAACGGCAACGGCTCAGGCGGAAGCATCACCGTGTCGTTCGGCGGCACGAACCTCGCCACGCTCACGGGGTCGAGCTTCGCCCTGGGGACTGGCCGGGCTTCTGTCCTCGTGAACGGCATGAACCTCGGGAAAAATGCCACCGACACCTCCAGCGTCGGCAAGCTCATCCTGAACACGGCTCCGACGCAGGTGGGCACCACAGCGGCCACATCGTCGGGAATCAACACGCCGGCCAAGGATACCCAGATCGTGCCTTACCTCGTCGGCGAGTCCGGCACCGCCTCTGGCAACCTCGGCACTGCCACCGGCACGGCGAACACGTTCCTCACCTACAACGCGTCCACCGGCCTCCGGCCGCTGAATCCCGCAGACGAGTTCTCTCTCAACGCGATCAGCGGCAGTGGCACCTCCAACACCTACCTCACCGCCGCCACCACGCAGGCGACGACGACCGGCACGATCAATTCGCTCGTCCTCAACGGTGGTGGCCTGTCGATCGCCGACGGCGCCACCGTCCAGAACCAATCGGGCGCCATCCTCTTCGCCTCCTCCAACGCCATCGCCCCGGCCGGCACGACCGGAGCCCTCACGTTCGGCAGCAACCAGGAGTCGTGGATCACGGTGAACGCCGGCGTGAGCGGCACCATCTCGGCTCAGATCAAGGCCAATGGTGCGAACCCCGTCACGCTCTCCGGTGCCGGCACGCTGACTCTCAGCGGCTCCAACACGTACACGGGCGCGACGAGCATCAACATGCAGTCCGGCACGCTCGTCCTGGGCAACAACTTCGCTCTGGGCTCCACCGGCACGGCGATCGTCTACGTGCCGACGACGATCCAGGCCTCCACCGACCTGGCCGCGATCCCGAACACTTTGCGGATCGACAACGGTGCCTCCACGGTCACCGTCAGCGGCACGGGCAGCATGACATGGGGCGGTTTCATCCAGAGTCAGGGGAGCAGAACGCTCGCCAACAACGTCGTTGCCGGCAAGACGCTGGCCATCAGCGGCACGACGGCTCTCAGCGACAGTGCCACCGCTCGCGTCCTCACGCTGTCCGGCACGGGAGCCACGATCTTCAGCGGGCCGATCGTCAACGGCAGCACGAGCACGAGCAGCCTGACGATCACGAACACCGGCACCACCACGCTCGCCGTGGCCAACACCTACTCCGGCAGCAGCACGCTCAACGGGGCGGGAGCCATGATCGTCCTCGGCAACAACGCCTCGTTCGGCTCGGGCCTCGTCAACGTCAGTGGCTCGGCCAACATCCAGGCCTCCAGCGATCTCTCCGGCGTGGCCAACAACTTCAACATCGGGGCCAACCTCACGTTCACCGGGACGAGCGGCATCACGATCGCTGGCTCGGGCACGAACAGCGGTGGCAGCCGCATACTGACCAACACCATCGCCGCCGGCAAGACGCTCACCATCGCCGGCACGACCGTGCTTCAGGAAAGCGGCACGGGCGTGGGCCGCACGCTCACCCTCGCCGGCAGCGGCACGACGATCTTCAGCGGGCAGATCGTCAATGGCGGCACCGGCGGCCAGTCGAACCTTTCCATCAGCGGTGCCAACGTGGTGCTGTCGAACTCGAATTCGTTCGCCGGCGGCGTGACGCTGAGTTCGGGCTACCTCGCGATCAACAACAACAACGCGTTGGGTGCGTTCACGTCCACGTCAGGCTCGCTGAACTTCTCCAGCTCGAACGCCACGCTCGACAACACGAGCGGATCGCCCGTCACGTTCGGCAACAACATCCGGATGTTCTCCTCGAGCGGCACGTTCGCGGGCACGGGCAACAGCACCCTGATCAACTCCGGAACGGTCGTCTTCGGCGGATCGAACCGCACGTTCAACGTGGTCAGCGGCACGTTCGGCCTCAACGTGATCAGTTCGACGAACGGCACGCAGACGTTCGGCAACAATGGCGCGGGCACGATGATCGTGTCAGGCTCGGCCGACCCCGGCTTCACCGGCGGCTTCGTGCAGAACGGCACCGGTTTGCTGATCATCGGCAACAACAACGCTCTCGGCAGCGGCACCTTCCAACTCACCGGCAACGGCTCCGTGCAGGCCCAGTCGGCGGATCTGACGATCCCCAACGCCGTCCTCTTCAACACGGGCACCATCACGTTCACCGGCGCCAACAGCCTGTCCTTCGGCGGCGGCCTTACCCAGTCCGGGGGCAACCGCACGCTCGTCAACAACATCCCGGCGGGCAAGGCGCTCACGATCAACGGCACGACGGCCCTCCAGGAAAGCGGCACGGGCGTGGGCCGCACGCTCACGGTCGCGGGCTCCGGGAACACGATCTTCAGCGGCGCGATCATCGACGGTGGCACCGCCGGCACCTCGAGCCTGACGCTCGCGGGTACCGGCACGACCACGCTCTCCGGGGCCAACACCTACGCCGGGACGACGACCGTGTCGGCGGGCACCGTGCTGCTCGGCAACGCCTCCGGCCTGGGCGCGGCCGGCGGCCGCCTTGCCGTGGGCGGCGGCGTGCTCGACCTCGGCGGGTTCTCCGTCACGCGATCGGGCTCCGTCGCACTTACCTCGGGCACGATCCAGAACGGCACGCTCACCAACGACACGGTCACGTACGACGCGCAGGCCGGCACCGTATCCGCCTCGCTCGCCGGCCTCGTCGGGCTCACGAAGACGTCGAGCGGCACGGCAACGCTTTCGGGCGTCAACACCTACGCCGGCACGACGACCGTTTCAGCGGGCACGCTCCTGCTCGGCAACGCCTCCGGCCTCGGTGCGGCGGCGAGCCGGCTCGCGGTGGGCGGCGGCGTGCTCGACCTCGGCGGGCTGTCGGTCACGCGATCGGGCTCCGTCGCCCTCACCGGCGGCACGATCCAGAACGGCACGCTCACCAACGACGCGGTCGCGTACGACGCGCAGGCCGGCACCGTATCCGCCTCGCTCGCCGGCCTCGCCGGTCTCACGAAGACCACGGGTGGTGTGGTGACGCTCTCCGGCGTCAACACCTACTCGGGCCCGACCACCGTGTCGGCCGGTGCGCTCTCGATCTCGTCGACGTCGGCATTGCCCGGCTTCGCCTCGGCGGGCGCCTACTCGGTCGCGACGGGCGCCACGCTGGCCGTCGGCAACGGCGTGTCCGCATCCGACGTGGCCACGATCCTGTCCACCGGCAACCTGGCGACCAATGCGGCGATCGGCTTCGATACCGCCGCGGGAGATCGCACCTATGCCGCGTCCGTGGGCGGGGCGATCGGCCTGACCAAGGTGGGTGCGAACACGCTCACGCTCTCCGCGAGCAACACCTACACCGGCCTCACCACGATCATGGCCGGCACGCTCGCCGCACCGGCGGCCTCGGCGCTGGGCACGAGCGGCAGTGTGAGTCTCACCGGCGCAGGGGCGACGTTCGACATCTCCGGTGCGAGTGGCTCCGGGCTCGCGATCGGGTCGCTCACGAGCGCCACCACGTCGGCCGTCGTGCTCGGTGCCAAGACGCTCTCGGTGGGCGACGCCTCGTCGGGCACGTTTGCTGGAGCCTTCTCGGGCGTCGGTGGCGGCATCACGAAGACCGGCGCCGGCACGCTCACGCTCACCGGGTCGAGCACCTACACCGGGCCCACGACGGTGGCTGCCGGCACGCTCGCCCTCAGCGGCGCAAACCGGCTGCCCTCGGCCACCACGCTCGCCTTCACCGGCGGCACGGTCGGGGTGAACGGTGCCACGCAGACGGTCGCGGGCATCACCGTGCCCGACTCCACGACCGGTGCCGTGGTCGGTGGCGCCACCGGCTCGACGCTCACGGTCACCAATCCGATCGTTCTCGGCGGTGGCTCGGGCCCGCAGACGCTTCTGTTCCAGCCCAGGGATGCAGGCACGCTCACGCTGGCTGGCACGGCGGGCATCACGGTGAACTCCGGCGGCGACCTCCGCTTCGGGACCTACGGCTACACCACCGGCACGTATGTGAATCCCAACGTCTGGCGCAAAGTGGATGCAACGAACACGCCGGTCACGATCAGCGGGGGCACGTTCACGATCGCTCCGGCGATCACGAACAACGGGCAGACCACGAACGGCCTGGCCAATGCGGTTCAAACCCAGGTCGGCTCGCTGACGATGTCGAGCGGCAACATCGTGATCAACCAAGCCGTCAACGGCGACCAGCGGCTCAGCGTGTATGGCAATCTCAACGTCACGGGAGGCACGATCAGCAGCGTCTCGGCATCAAATCCCACCATCGAACTGAATGCTTACAGCAACGTTCTCAGCCCTTCAGCTGCGTTGCCCGCGAACACCGTCCTCAATCAGTACATGCCGACGACCGGCACGACCTCGACCCTTGCGATGGGCGTGTTGTTGCCTAACCTGAATGTTCGCGGCGGAGTCGGCACGTTTGTGCTCAGCTCTTCGGCGTCCGGTGCGAGCGTCAGCGCCGTGGCGCTTTCGGATTTTAGCGCCACGCCAGGCCTGGGAACGACGCTCAAACTGGGGTCGAATCTGACGCTCAGTTCCGGTGCCGCCCTGCCGACGTCCCACGCTTACTACGCCGCCGATGCCAACGGCCGCATTGATCTCGGCATCGACGCAAGTGGCTACATGTTCGACCTGACAGGCAATTCCTCCGCCTGGCAGCCCGGCACGACCGGCACGGCGAACGCATACTGGCTGTTGTCGAGCAGCTCGGGCACCGGCCGCTTCATCGCCAACGGCTTCAACTTCGTCCTCACCACGGCCACATCCTCGGCCGTCGTCAACGTCGGGGCCAACGTGATCCTCGAGTCGAAGATGGGCAACAGCGGCACCAACAACCTCGGCTCGGGCACGATCAGTGCGTTGTCGACCTTCCGGTATTCCGGCGCCGCCGCGTCTGCGACCCCGTCGGTGCTCACCGCGGGCACGTCGATCGGTGACCTCGAGGTCGCGGGCACCGGTGCCCTGAAGATTCTCTCACTTGCCGGCGGAGCTCAAAACCTCCGCGTGTCGAGCGGCATCCTCGACGGCGGGTCGAACTCGATCTCCTTCGCCGGCTCGGCCACGATCACGGGCGGCACGGTGCAGACCGGCACGATCACGGCGGCGGGCGGCTACTCGCTGCAGGCCGGCACCGTGAGCGCGGCGCTCGCCGGCGCCGGCGGGCTCGTGAAGTCGTCGAGTGGCACGGCCACGCTCTCCGGCACCAATACCTACGCGGGCACGACCACGGTGGCGGCAGGCGTGCTCTCGATCACGTCCACCGCGGCGCTGCCGGGGTTCGCGTCGGCGGGTCGCTATTCCGTCGCGTCCGGGGCCACGCTGGCCGTTGGCAATAGCGTGGCTGATGCGGATGTCGCGGCGATCCTGGGCACCGGCAATCTCGCGTCGAACGCCCTCTTCGGATTCGACACGGCTGCTGGAAATCGCACGTACGCGTCGGCACTGTCCGGATCGACCGGCCTCACGAAGCTTGGTGTCAATACCCTGATTCTCACGGCAAGTAGCGCCTACACAGGCCCCACGACGATTGCGGGAGGCACGCTGCAGGTCGGCAACAGCGGCTCGACGGGATGGATTCCGGCTGGTGACGTCACGAACAACGGCGTCCTCGCCTTCAGCCGTTCCGACACCGTGACGTTCTCGGGCAACATCAACGGCTCGGGCTCGGTGACGCAGTTGGGCAGCGGCACGCTCACGCTTTCCGGCCTCAACGGCTACACGGGCGGCACGCTCGTCACCGGGAGCGGCATGTTGCAGGTGGCGAGTTCCGCGGCGCTCGGCACTGGCACGATCACCCTGCAGACGAGCCAGACGGGTTTCCCCACGGTGCTCAATCTGACGAGCGGGATGACGCTCGCAAACCCGATCGTGCTCGCGCAGAACGGAAGCAACCGCAACAACATCGCGACGACCGGCGTGACGACGCTCTCCGGCCCGATCACGATCACCGGCACGGGCAACGCCACCGACATCATCACGGGCGGTACCCCGAACGACATGCTGACGACGATCGCCGGCAATCTGACGGCGTCGGGTTCGTTCACCGGCAACATCTCGCTCCGCGGTAACATTCTTGTCAGCGGAACGATCAACATGCCGTTTGCGAATCTTGACCTCAATTCCGCCGGCACGTCGACCGTTTCCTCGACGGGCAACTTCTGGACCTACACGCAGTTCCAGGCTACGAGTAACGTCCTGAAGGTCGGCGCTGACAACGCCCTCCCGACGAGCGCCCGCGTCGAGTTCAGCGGCAATGCGACCGGCGGCGGACTCGACCTCAACGGGTTCAACCAGTCGATCGCCGGGTTCAATTCCTCGAGCGGCACGATCCCCGCGCCGCTCGCCCGGATCTTCAACAATGCCGGCACGAATTCGACGCTCACGCTCGCCGGTCTCGGCTCCGACCGCAACGCGAACATCGCCCTCGCCGACGGCACGGGCGGCGGGACACTGGCCCTTGTGATGAACAGTGCCGGCCGCACGCAGACGCTGGCCTCGGCGACGAGCAGCTACTCCGGCGGCACGACGATCCTCGCCGGCACGTTGGCCCAGGGGGCCGCGAATGCGCTCGGTTCGACGGGCGGCGCCCTCGCCGTCAACGGCGGCACGCTCGACCTCCGGGGCTTCGGCCTCGCGGTGGGTGCTCTGTCCGGGTCGTCGGGCGGCGTGATCACGTCGGGGACG